>CAYYOQ010000296.1:0-3338 GCA_964473235.1 uncultured Thermodesulfobacteriota bacterium
GGAGGCTTACCATGAATGGCTGGGTTGGTAAAGTTTTACGAGTGGATTTGACGAACGAAAGTTTTGCTGTTGAAGATTTAGATGAGGATTTAGCAAAGGATTACATCGGGGGAAGAGGACTTGCAACCAAAATACTCTATGACGAAATTGATCCTGCCATTGAACCGTTGAGTCCTGATAACAAGCTGATCTTCGCCACCGGTCCCCTGACCGGCACAGGGGCTATCGCAGGGTCCCGCTACATGGTGGTAACCAAATCCCCGCTCACCAACTGCATTGCCAGCTCAAATTCAGGAGGCTACTTCGGGCCGGAGTTAAAGTATGCCGGATATGACATGATCATCTTCGAAGGCAAAGCCGCAGAACCGGTGTACCTTTTCATCAATGACGACACTATAGAATTAAGATCGGCAGAGGACTTGTGGGGGATGACCACCCATGCAACCGAAGATGCCATTCGATCGCGCATAGGGAAACCCTGGAAGGGTGACCAGTTCCGTATTGCCAGCATTGGACCGGCTGGTGAAAAATTATCGAGAGCAGCCTGTATTATCAACGACAAAGCTCGAGCGGCTGGACGTTCCGGAGTCGGGGCAGTGATGGGATCAAAAAATTTAAAGGCTTTAGCGGTCAAGGGCTCCAAAGGGGTCACCGTAACTGACCGTGATAAGTACCGGGAGATGATCTGGGCCAGTATTGAAAAAAACAGGTCTGAAGCAGCAAAGGTCACTTCCCAAGCACTGCCTATCTATGGTACCTCTGTGCTAGTAAACATCATAAATGAGAGCGGTATCCTGTGCACCAGAAACTTCCAGACCGGCAGATTTGAAGGGGCAGAAAGTATCAGTGGAGAAACCATTGCTGAAACCATCTTAAAGAGAAAGAGAGGCTGTTTTTCCTGTCCCATGGCCTGCGGCAGGGTCACTGAAATTGGCGATCCCAAGTTTGAAGGAAAAGGTGAGGGTCCGGAATACGAAACGACCGCCTTGTTTGGCGCCTCCTGCGGCGTTGACAACCTTGCTGCGGTTACCAAGGCAAACTACCTTTGCAATGAACTGGGATTGGACACCATAGAGGCAGGCAACATCGTGGCCTGTGCTATGGAACTCTACGAGAAAGGATACCTTCCTGAGAAAGATATTGGATTTAAGGCAAACTTCGGAAATGCGGAAGCCCTGGTCAAGCTTGTCGAACTAATGGGAAAAAGAGAGGGTATTGGTGATCTGCTCTCTGAAGGAGGCTATGCAACCGCCGAAAAATATGGCCACCCTGAACTCTTTATGGGGGTAAAGAAACAGGGACTCCCTGCCTATGATCCCCGCGGAGTACAGGGTATGGGCTTGAGCTATGCGACCTCTAACAGAGGGGCCTGCCATGTGCGAAGCTATCTCATTGCCACTGAAATTTTAGGAGTCAACGTAAAGCGGGATCCATCCGCCACAGACGGAAAGGCAGCAGTAGTGAAAGATTTCCAGGATTTTACCGCGGTGATTGACTCAACCGGACTCTGTTTATTTTTAAGCCTGGCAGAAGGTTACGGCCCCGACGATGTAGTGCCGCTGCTGGAGGTAGCCACAGGAGAGAGTTTTACGAAAGAGGACATAATGTTAGCAGGAGAAAGAATCTGGAATTTAGAGCGTTTATACAATCTCAAGGCTGGCCTCACCAAGGCTGATGATACGCTCCCCCCGAGGTTCTTAAAAGAACCCATGCCTGAGGGGCCTTTTAAGGGGGCTGTGTGCAAACTTGACCAGATGTTACCAGAGTACTATCAGCTGAGGGGATGGGATACCAATGGAGTGCCAACTGCGGAGAAACTAAAACAGCTGGGATTATAATAAAAGACATCTCTTTCCCAAAAAATACAAAAACGGAGGAGGAACCTCTCATGAAAGCAATGGTAAAAAAGATACAGATAGATTTTGATAAGTGTACCGGATGCCGTCACTGCGAAACTGCATGTGCCTTAGCCCATACTGAGCATAATTCAGTAAACCCCTATCAATCCCGAATTAAGGTTTTTGTAGATTTGGACACTGGTTGCAGTTTTCCAGTAATCGCAGGACCCTACACCGATGCGAAGTGCACTTCCAGAAATTTCGCCATCATAGGAGGACAGAAATTTAATACCTGCATGCTCTGCCGGGCATCATGTCCTGAAAAACCCTTCTTTTTTGAGCCAGGCACTGAAATTCCTCTCAAGTGCGACCTTTGCGGCGAGCCACCAGACCCCTCCTGTGTCAAATGGTGCACCAGCAATGCCTTAACCCTTATAGAAGTAGAAGAGGATGTAGAAGAACAAGTTTAATATACAAAAAAATAGAAGCAAGGGGAGAAGCTTTTTACTTTATTTTTCCTGTTCATTAAGTATGGACTTGAGTATTTCTCCCAGCTTTTCCTCCTCCGTTTTGTCAGCATATTTTGGCCTCTCCAGATCCTGATAGAAACTGAAAATGCCCTTGATTATCTCCTCTGCGTGGGGTGGACAGCCAGGAAGATGAATACTGCTACCTCCTGCGTGGTGCTGCTGGCATATGCCCATAAAAATATTATCCTCCTCTGCATTGATAGCATCACCCGCACGAGGCCCCAGAAAAACATTTACCCTTCGCTCAAAAGTCCGGTCAATCAGCTGTTGACCCTCCTCTCTGGGATCAGGACGTCTCAACTTGTTGAGCACAAAATGAAGATACCCCCTGCACCCCGAACAGGCATCCCCATCATGAATCTTAAAACACCTCCCGCTCTCCAGATTGATAAAAGGTCTCTTGAAGGGATCACTTACCTCTTCTAAAGAGGCACCTTTTACTTTAATACAATCCCACGCAATAGGGCCAAGACCCTCATGATAGGCCATGAGCACAGGTGGTGAATCTTCAACAGTAAGCCCCATAATCTTTAAAGCAACAGTGTCCACTGCAACCGGATTGGTACCGCCGATCAAAAGATCCATTTTCTTCGGAACACCCGATATGGGGCCAAAATCCTCCTGCCCGTAAAGTCCATCCATGATAATAAGATCCGGCATGATCACCTTGTAGGTGTTGATCAAATTCTGCCACAGCCCAAAAAAGTGCACCTTGTATTTCTCCAGGGGAGGAATCGCCCCCTGGAGATTTTTAATGCTCAAGGATGCACCCGCGGCAAAGTGGAGCTTTAACACCGGCATATTGATAATCACATCTGCTCCGAGCAATGTCTTAGGAATCATTCGTTTCTCAAGCCTTCTGCCTCCTGGAATACGCTTCTCAACACACTTATCAGAGTTTAAGTCAACCAAGCTCACCTTGTCTGTATAGAGTGCGCTGAGCTCATCGTACCCATAGTGGGTAAACATC
>CAYYOQ010000297.1:0-3333 GCA_964473235.1 uncultured Thermodesulfobacteriota bacterium
TTCCCCCAGCCATGGGAAGGTTGTTGTCCACTCTTATTTTAAATTGGTGGGCGATTTCCTTCAAATCTTCTTCTTGATACTCAATTTTTTCTTTTGGAAGTATTCTCCCACCGGAGAGGCAGAGAACAAGAGTAAAGGGGGGAAGGACTTTTTTTAAGTCCTTAAAGTCATCAGGCCATTTTTTAGCGAGGATACAGGCCAGGTTAAATCGATTCAGCACAAAACACTCTGTACCCAGCATCTGTCTTTGTATGGCGTAGAGAGGTCCTAGGGCCTTTTCGATTTTTTGAACCGAGATGAAAAATACCTTCTCCTTTTGAGATAGAAGAGGTGCCTTCATATTGATCCAG
The DNA here is from genome assembly GCA_964473235.1 of uncultured Thermodesulfobacteriota bacterium. Taxonomy (GTDB): domain Bacteria; phylum Desulfobacterota; class WTBG01; order WTBG01; family WTBG01; genus CAYYOQ01. The sequence continues at coordinate 351 of CAYYOQ010000297.1, forward strand.
GTGACAACACAGAAGGTTCCCTGAGCCCCCTGAAAGAGTCTAAACCAATCCAAGCCAGGACCAGAGGGACCTACCAGATCGGTGTGTGTTTGATCAGGTGGGCCTACACATGCCGATCCGGTCCTGAATAGGTCACCATTAGGTAAAATCACCTCCATCGTGAGGAGAGGCTCTCCATACTCGGTTTTAGGAGTGAGCGCAGGTTCCCGTTCTACCACACTGGTCAGTGCTGACTTTGAGGAATGCGGCACAAGGGGGGTTAAGGGTGCGAGCTGGTGAGGAAAAAGCTCCTTTTTCATTTGACCCCAGGTTACACCTGGTTCAATTCGTATAGCCCTGTTGCGCCTGTCGATATGTAGTATTTTATTCATCCGGCTTAAATCTACAATAATCCCTCCCTGTTGAGGTATGGTTGAGCCGTTAAAGTGAATCCCAGAACTGACTGGAGTAATGGGCACTAAAGTTTTATGTGCCAGTTTAATGATTGCTTGTAGTGCTTCTTTGTTTTTAGGTTTAACCACATAGGAAGGCCTTCGTGGTTCAAAAAGGCTTCGATCATTGGCATAATGTTCTAATAGTGCTGGTTCATCAAAGATATGGTCAATGCCCACAATATCTTCTAATGCTTTTTTAATCATCTCTCACCCCTCGTGACCGCATTGGACATCTAGATTACTCCTCTGTAGGTATAGTAATGGGAAAGGCGACACCCGGTGCCATTAACCCTTTTGGATCGATGGTGTTTTTAATGAGCTTTGCCATTTCGAAGTGCGCAGTACATTCTGTCCATGTCCTCCTATCACGACCTAAACTGAGCGGCGCTGAACCATACTTCTGCATAGCTGCGGCAAATCTCTCACTTAGTTCTCTCACCAGTGGCAATTGCTTTCTATTAGCATAGTCAACCATAAAAATAAATTCACCCGCTGCATTGGAATGCCCACCCATAGTCAGATAGGCTTGCACACAGTTCACATAGATGCGAAAGGACGGAGAGGGTGTGTTGAGATACTCTGGGTATCCCGCACACACCTCCTGGTAATCCTTGAGCCCCTGCTCCATATGTTCCTCAAGTGTTTCGAGGGTATCAAAGACACCGCTGGTGATAAAAAGCCCACCTGTGTCATGTTTCCCGTTAAATGTCCCCAGTGACCTCATGTTATTATTCTGCTGCCAGCCGGACGCATTGGTTTCGTGGCCATCAAGTATGGATACCATCCACGGAGGCAGGGGGACACCTCCATGTCTTTTCAGTATTTTTATGCATGCATTTCGCTCATAGTTCACCTTGCCCTTTGAACCCCGGAACGCCATACCCACAAGGTTACTATCGGTTCTGGTAGCCTTTATAAAGTGGACACCTTCCTGCCAGTGCCGGGATGAATAGAGACAGTGGACATAGCATCCATGTCCCATCAGGCAAATACCACAACCATATTCCTGCTTCACCACTTCGTATATCCCCTTCACGGCAGCCCCCACTGTGTCAAACATCACCCAGAGGGAGGCGGTTTCCAGGGGGGTGGAAAAAAAACGGAACTCCATTGCGGTAACTACGCCATAGCCCGCATTGGCAATAAAAGGTAGATAAGTTAGTGCAGGGCCTGGACCGTGAGGCCAGGCTGGGGCACCGGGTTGTGCCATAGAGCCTGTTCTCATAATTTCACCGCTTGGCAAAACCATTTCCATGCCAGTTGCGCAGTGGATGCCCATACCGTCCTGATGTCCTGCCAGCTTGTTCTGACCGACAAAAATCTGGTAGGGTACAAAGTGTGATGTCCCAGGGCTCCCGCCAAAATAGGGACGATAGCCAAAATCCATATACCTGATCAGCTGGCATACTTGAAGCCCTGTTACACCAGGTTGTACCCGTATGACCATCCGGTCCTGGTCAACCTCCACCTTCTGCATGCGGTGAAAATCGAGGGTTATACTGACATCTGGTACTGCAGGCATTGAGCCAATAAGCAGCACCGTTCCTCCCCCAATTGCATAGAGGGGCATATCATATTTTTGTGCGAGGCGTACGACCCCCTGGACATCCTCTGGAGAAGCAGGATACACCACAAGCAGTGGATGATGCTCAGGATAGATTTCGCCCTGGCTGAAATAGGTAGCTACATCGCTACCGTAATAATACCTAGTCAGATCATCCCTACGAACCCAGTCTTGTCCCACAATTCTTTGAAGCTTTGCTACTAACTCATTTATTTCCACGGTGTACTTATCCTTTTTCTTCATAGCCGTATGCCTGTGCTACCAGTGTGGTAATATCTATTACTTTGAAGCTTCGCGGCTTAGCTCGCGTGAGGTTCGCATAGCAGTAAGGACAGGCAGTAATCATCACCTGTGCCCCCGTTGCCTCAGCTTCATGCCAGCGATTTACTGCATAAGTTCTGGCAAGATGAGGGTTAGTTACCAGAACACCCCCTCCAGCCCCGCAGCAAAGTCCATTTTCACCTGTCCGCCACATCTCTCTCAAATCCAGTCCGAGCGTTTCTATCACCTCCCGCGGGGAGACAAACTCTTTTGCGTAGCGTCCCAGATGACAGGGATCCTGATAGGTAACTGGAGGAAGTTTTACCTTCCCAACCTTTTTCCTTTTAAGCAGGTCAGCATACACCCGGGTTATCGATATAAACTCAATCTCACTTTGGCTAAACCGTTTGAGTACTGAAAGGCTTTCAGGGTTGTACATTATCGCCTTTTTGATACCATACTTGGAAAGCATTGCATCAATCTTGGCGACGGAACTCTTAAGCTCCTCCTGGAACCCGCCGTTAATTAGAGACGCACCTACCAAAGGCAGAGGCTCACTTATGAAACACCCGATCTTCCGATCAGTTCTCTTAAGAATGTAACCAATCTCTTTCAGTTTTGACATGTGCGATACGAGCGAGCTGTCAGGGAAAAAGAGCACATCGGTTTCGCCCTTTTCATTAACATCATAAACACCGAATTGCTTCAGTACAGTAAACCTATG
>CAYYOQ010000298.1:0-3295 GCA_964473235.1 uncultured Thermodesulfobacteriota bacterium
TTATTCTGATATTTGTTCAATTGGCATTTTTAATTCTTCATTTTAGATATTTGAAGTTTCTTTGGTATCGTCTACTATTTCTTAGTTAGGATTGTAATCATCACTCTATATACTAATTTATATTTAATCAGATGATTTTAAGTATTTTTCAGATTGCTATTATGCCTAAATATCCTTAATAGAAATTAATTGTTGACAAGTGAGTTCGATTGAGATAATAGTTTGATAATCTAACTATTATAAATTTTAACTATTGGAGGGCTCAGCTATGAATGCCCAGAATATGGTGATTAAAGCACTCAGCAAGGAGGATTGGAATAACATCCTCCAGAGGATTATGACTTCCTATAATGACATTTCTAAAAGCATCAACCCTAAGGGGCTGCTCAAAATTAATCTCACTGCTGCCCAGATCAAGCTGCTCACCTGCTTTAGTGATAGAGAAGAATTGAACATGAGTGAGTTGAGTCGAAACTTGGGTGTGAGTATGCCCACCATGACTGCAATGGTTGACCGTTTGGTCAACAGCAAGATGGTGAAGCGAGAACGGGACACCATTGATCGAAGGGTAGTGAGGGCAGGTCTCACTGATTCAGGCAGGGAGATGCTCAGAAAGTTGGTGAGGATCAGAAAGAAGGAGATGGAAAAGATTCTCATGAACTTGACCGAAGAGGAAATGAAAGGCTTCCTCACCTCTATGGAAATGGTCGCACAGTTGCTGTCGAAAGCTCGACGGAAAAGAGATACGGAAAAGGGGGCATAAGTAGGTTCACTCACCGCAATTCCCTAGTACAGATAAAATAGTTGAAAAAACATGAGGTGCCGTTTCGATGGATAAGTTTGCTGATTTTGTAATACGGAAGAGACTCTCTATACTCCTCACCCTTGTTGCCGTTACGCTTTTCTTTTTATACCAGATGATCAACCCCTTAGGGTTTTTTAGTGCTGCAAAGATTTTGAAAATGAGGGTTGATACCAACTTCGCCGACCTCCTCCCCCAAAAACACCCCTACATTAAAATACACAATAAGATTAGGAACACCTTCGGTGGCGCCAATCAGGTGATCATTATGGTGCAGGTGAGAGAAGGTGATATCTTTACTCAGAAGACCTTAACCAAGGTAAAAGAGATTTCAGAGCGATTGGAGTCATTCCCCGCAGTTGATCGATACAAGATTAGATCTATTGCCATGAGTAAGATGAAGTATTTCAAATTCACCTCCGGCACCATGGATATTTCCCCTTTGATGTTTCCCTATGTGCCTCGCAACGAAAGGGAGATGGAGGAGTTAAAGAAGAAGATTTACAGTGAGGGCAGGTACTATGGGCCCTTTGTGTCCTGGGACAGTAAGAAGACCTTAATCATGGTCGATTTTTTTGAAGAGGAGCTGGGTCAGATTGGCTATGATGCAGTGTTTCGGGAATTTGTGAAGCTGCAGCGAGATATGGAGGATGAGAATCATATTATTAATATTGCCGGTGAGCCCGTGCACCTGGGGTACATCAGGGATCTCAACAAGAAAGTGCTGGCAGTGCTGGGTGGAACGATTCTGGCGATTATGGTGCTCCTCTACCTCTACTATAAATCCAAACGCGGGATGTTCATCCCGGTGATGACCGCTGCGGTGAGCGGGATCTGGGGTTTGGGATTCATGGCACTGGTGGGGTATAATTTGGCTCCTCTTATTATGGTCTTGCCCTTTTTGATATCCTTGATGACCGCGCGACACTCCATGCAGCTTATCAGTCGCTATATGGAAGAAATAGAGGACGGTGCGGATGTGAAGACGGCCTCCAAGACCATAATCAGCGTCATGTTCTTTCCTGGTCTTACTAGTATTATAACTGATGCGCTGGGCATTGCGCTGGTAGCGATTGCCGTTATCCCCGTTTTAACCAGGATTGCCATCGCCTGCACCTTCTGGTCGATTGCTACCGTGATTCTTTCCCTGTTTTTAACCCCCCTCACCCTTTCTTATATTAAAAAGTCAAAACGGCTTGAAGCCCAGATTCAAGCCATCAAGGAGAAGAGGGCTAAGGTAAGGCTACTGGATAGATTTATGGTGTGGCTCGGATATCGTATCGTGGGCAGGGGAAAGTGGGTGGTGGTGGCGGTTACTGTGGTAATCGTCATGGTAAGTTTTGAATATGCCAAAACCATTCAAATAGGTGATTTTTTCCCGGGTAGCTCAATTCTCTGGCCCTGGCACCGCTATAACAAAGATGCCTTCCGTATTACCACCAATATGCCCCTTTTAAACCCTCTCTATATAGTACTAGAGGGAGAGAAGGGTGGCTTCATTGCAGAGGGAGATACGTTAAGAGAAATGAATCGATTTCAGCGCTACATGGCCAAACAGGATCGGGTGATGTTTGTCTCAGGTATCGCTGATAAACTGCCCGGCTTCCTCATGGCCTCCAATGAAGATGACCCCAAATGGTGTCATCTTCCGACAGAAGATAATAAACTCAGTTTTCTCTACCGCCACATGGTCTACTCTGGTGAACCAGGCACCTGGGACCGGTATGTGGAACCCAAGGATGCGATGAGCAATATTATCATTTACTGCAGGGATAAGATGCCCAAGACCACGGAGAACATTATTGCGGCGGTTAAAGAATATATTACGAATCACTCCCAGGTCAAGGGTGGAAAGTATCTGTTGGCGGGTGGGGCAGTGGGGGTGCAGGCTGCGGTGAGGGAGGAGATTGCTGCCTCCCAGACCTTAAACCTTTCGCTGGCACTCCTGGGGGTCTTTTTCTTTTGTGCCATCAATTTCAGGAGCATCACGGCAGGGATACTGTTGACCATTCCTTTGGCGATTTCTAATATCATTACCTTTGCGCTGATGGGTGCCTACCACATAGGGCTCACGGTGAATACCTATCCGGTGTCTTCGATTGGGATCGGGCTGGGGGTGGATTATGGGATATATTTTTTGGGAAGATTGCTGGAGGAAAGGAAGGGGAATTTGAATGAAGCAATTGTTACCGCGCTAAGGACCAACGGGAGATCGGTGGTGATGATCGCGACCACTCTTACGGTAGGCCTGATGCTGTGGGTATTTTCTGCGTTGAAGTTTCAAGCTGAGATGGGTGTGTTGTTGGCAGTTCTTTTGCTGTTGAATATGCTGGGCGCCTTGCTGCTACTGCCCAGTATGATTGCTATCCTTAAACCTAAGTTCATCACTAAAAGGTGATGTCATCATTATAACAATAGCAAACCAGATAATCAGAAGAAAGGAGGCCCAGATGAACACAACTATGAGAATGAGAATTACATCCCTATTTGTAA
>CAYYOQ010000299.1:0-3267 GCA_964473235.1 uncultured Thermodesulfobacteriota bacterium
ATCTACCCGGGTTTTTGTGGATTCTCATTGGAGCAGCAGTTGCCGGTGGAGTTCACGACTTTATTGTTCTGGTTGCCTCAATGAGGAGGGACGGAAAGTCACTTGCCCAGATAGCCAGGGAGGAAGTAGGACCTGTAATCGGCGGGGCGACCCTGATTGCACTGCTCTTTATCATCATAGTAGCAATCGCAGGTTTGGGGCTGGCGGTTATCAATTCGCTCTTCTATAACCCCTGGGGCACTTTTATCATAGCTATGACCATACCCATTGCCATGGGTATGGGTGTAGCTATGAAGCATAGAAAGCATGACGGAATTGGTGTCATCTCGGTAGTGGGATTTACTCTGCTCATTTTAACGGTTATTTTAGGAAAGAACATTGTTTCTTTAGGTATTGCATCACTATTTAACCATGACAAGAATACCCTCACCATCCTCCTCGCGCTCTATGGATTTGCCGCATCGGTACTTCCGGTGTGGTTGCTCCTCGCACCACGGGATTATCTCTCATCCTTTATGAAAATAGGGGTGGTGATCCTGCTCTCCTTAGGGGTGTTCATTGTTTCACCCGAGCTTCAGATGGCACCAGTTACCAGATTTATCCATGGAGGTGGCCCCATTATCCCGGGTAAACTTTTCCCCTTCCTCTTCATTACCATTGCCTGCGGAGCCATTTCTGGATTTCACTCTCTGATTTCAACAGGGACAACCTCCAAGATGATTGAGAGGGAATCTCATGCACGGGCAATCGGGTACGGGGCCATGCTCGTTGAGGGCTTTGTCGCCATGATTGCACTAATTGCCAGCTCGGTACTCATTCCAGGTGATTATTTTGCCATCAACACCAAGCTTTCGTTTCTGGAGATTGACGCACTTGGTTTTCCGGTGAGCACCATAGATGAACTCTCCCGGATGGTGGGGGTAAACCTGGCGGGCCGGCCGGGAGGAGCGGTATCGCTTGCTGCAGGAATGAGCTACATACTTTCTTCCCTCCCCTTGCTAAAAAATGTAATGAGCTATTGGTATCAGTTTGCCTTGATGTTTGAAGCGCTCTTCATTCTTACCACTATCGATGCCGGTACCAGAGTGGCACGCTACATAGTGCAGGAGCTAGGGGCACGTTTTTATAAACCATTTGGTGATTTGAGCTCTTTTTGGGGAAATAGTATCGCAAGTTTTTTGGTAGTGTTCGCATGGGGTTATTTTATCTCTACCGGATCGATTTCAATCATCTGGCCAATGTTTGGAACAGGCAACCAGCTCTTAAGTATGCTTGCCCTTTGCATTGTAACAACCTTACTTATTAAAGGGAAAAAAACAAAATATATATGGACTACCATGATCCCCATGGTATTTATGGTAACGACCACTTTTACTGCTTCACTCGTTCTGATAAAGGATTTTGGAACGAAAGCGCTCCATTCTCCTGACTCATTTACCTATGGCATCTGTGCCTTCTCCATGACGATAATGTTTGTTCTGGCAGCTATCATTTTGATAGAATCTCTCAAAATATGGTATGGATATCTGGTGAAGAAGAAGCCAATTACTACGACAGAAATAGTGGGGTGAACAAATTTAAAGGAGAGCTGTCCTACCACTGGTGATTAACCATGGGTGAACCCTTTATGGACAAAGGACTCATACCAATACTGTTAACAGTGCTATTGCTTGCCTTCGGAATGAGTTTTGTGGCACCACTTATTCCACTCTTGCTTAAAGGTGTTGGTGCCTCTTCCGCTAGCATTGGACAGATTGCCACCACCTACTTTTTATCTTTTACTCTCGCCACTTCCCTCTTAGGTAGATGGATTGAACGGGTGGGATCAAAAAAGATGATCACCCTGGGACTTTTTATTTTTGGCCTGGCGCTATTAGTAATGCCTTTTGTGCCGGATCCCACCATGTTTTATTTCATCAGAATATTTCAGGGGGTAGGTTCCGCGCTACTCTTTGCCCCCACCGAGGCGGCAATCAATATTCTCTCCTCTCCTAAGAAGAGGGCCTCTAACATGGGTCTTTATGGTTTAGTTTTCGCAGTGGGGTTCGCCGCAGGTCCTGGAATCGGTGCGTGGCTCTACTCTCTCAACGCTGCAGTTCCCTTCATCTTTGCCTCTCTCAGTTGCTTGGTTGCTATTGCGATATTACTAGTGGGTTTTGAGGAAACGCTGGTTCCAGTAAAAACGACAGAAACTGGATTTTTTAAGCTGCTCAATTCCCTTAGGATTCCTCTTGCTGCTGCTGCTTGCTATGCGGTGGTTGAAGTTTCAATAGGAACATTTTTGTCATTGTATCTGGATGAGATTGAGATAGGTGGCGCTGCCCTCGGGATTGTCTTTACCTTTTTTGCTATTGGTGGAGCACTCTCTCCCTTCCCGGCAGGAAAGATTGCAGACTCTTTGGGGAAGCGTCCCGTATTAAAAGCATGTGGGTTTTTACTGGTGGCGGTAACGGTTGCCTTTAACCTTTTTCAAAATTACTGGATGATCTGTTTCTTAGCCTTTTCTGTGGGAGTGGTAGCCGGTGCCCTCTACCCGGTAGCGCTTGCCCTGATAGGCGAGTTTGTCCCCCCGGAAAAAATGGGGACCGCCAATGCTTCCTTTAGCTTTTCCTATGGGTTAGGCTCAATTGTGGGGCCCTTGATAACGGGATGGGTACTGGAACTCTTTTCCATACAGTTTCTCTTCTATCCCATGACCGCATTTGCACTTCTCTTTGTGGTAATTACCATGCTGGATAGATCACAACCGGATTCTCCTTCATAAGGAAGGTAATGATCGACCAGAGAGGCTGCATCTCTAAGGGGTTTATGCATAGGAAGTTATTAATTAGCTAATCAAACTATTTTTGTTTAAACTATTATCATTTTGTGCTATTATCAGCACGGTTGTATTCTCGTAGGTGAGCACTATTTGATAGGGAGAGAGCTATGACAAAGAAATATGATCTGGTGATTGTGGGTGGTGGGCCGGCAGGGCTGATGGCAGCAAGGGTAGCGGGTGAAAACGGCCTTACCACAGCCTTGCTCGAGAGAAAGACAGATATCACTAAGGTGAGGAGAGTCGATGGAGGAGGACTGTCACCTGTAAATGAGTATATGTGCGGGGAGAAGCTTGCCTTCAATCCTAAAGCCAAGCGAATAGGTTTTCCTACCAGTGGCTTTTCTGTTAAGTATGATGGCCCTTATCAGGATATGTATGGATTTAGGTTTTGTTCTCCTAGTGGTAAGGTGTTTACATTTGGCGACCATCAAGAACTGAAGAAGAAT
>CAYYOQ010000300.1:0-3259 GCA_964473235.1 uncultured Thermodesulfobacteriota bacterium
CTATTTTTACGTCGATTCGTGAGGTGGGGTGGATGGTATGAGGTCGAACCAGCACGCTTCCCCGCTCCAGCGAATCTTTTTCTACTCCCTGCAGGTTGATGGCAGTTCTCAAGCCTGCGCCAGCCTCTTCCACCTGCTGGTTATGGACTTGAACACCTCGTATCTTGGCTTCTATGTTTTCAGGGAGAATTTCTACATTCTCACCCAATGAGATGGTGCCAGAAATCAGGGTGCCGGTGACGACCGTCCCGAATCCTTTCATGCTGAAAACCCGATCAATGGGAAGCCTGAAAAGTCCTTGACTGGTTCTCTCTTCAACCTCCTTTGCCACCGTGTCCAGTGCGCTTAAGAGAGAGGGAATGCCCTGACCGGTCGTAGAAGAGAGGGGCACGATAGGGGCAGGTTCTAAAAAGGTCCCCTTGGTAAAGTCCCTTACTTCACCCTCCACCATCTGGAGCCACTCTTCATCCACCAGGTCAGCTTTGGTGAGAGCGATTACCCCCCTTTTAATTTTAAGAAGCTGGCAGATATCCAGGTGCTCCCTGGTCTGGGGCATGATGCCCTCATCAGCAGCAATGGTGAAGAGCACGATATCGATTCCTCCTACCCCTGCCACCATGGTCTTTACGAACTTTTCATGCCCCGGTACGTCTACCACGCCTACCATCTGACCGCTGGGGAGGGTGAGTGAGGTGAAGCCCAGCTCGATAGTAATGCCTCGTTCTTTCTCTTCTTTCAGACGATCGAGGTCAACACTGGTCAGGGTTTTTATAAGAGTGGTTTTACCGTGGTCGATATGGCCCGCAGTTCCTACAATGATTTGTTTCATTTTCTGATAGTTGTCAGTTGCCAGTTGTCAGATGCCAGGAAAAAAGATCGAAATTCAGAATGGAGAGGTCAAGTATTGAAGATTTGTCATTGGGTATTTTTTGTACTTTGACCCTTGAACCCTTTACCCCTTGGACCCTTTAAATATATACCCTAAACAAAAGTGAGGCCATTTTCAAGAGAATTTTGGAAAAGATCATCAGAGGAAAGGAGATGAGAAAAAGGTTTTTCCCATCGGAAAAGGTGAGTAAGAGGAAAGGTAATCTTTGGTTGGTTTCTCACGGAGTTGACTGCGATGGTTACGGAAGGCAAGGAGAGTGGGAAACTACGTGTCAGAATCGGTCCCGTTGATTACTCCTCAAATTCTTCCATATCAATACTGGAGAGTTCTCGATACGGTGCCTCTTCTTCAGACTTTTTATAGGAGACCTGTTTTTCCGTATCCGATTTGCAGGTAACGCAGAGACGGGCAAGGGGCAGGATTTTTAATCGGTTAATGTTAATCCTCTTTCCACACTCCTCACAGATACCATAGCTGCCATCCTCTATTCGCTCTATCGCTTCGTCTATTTCCAACAGTTTTGCTCGATCACGGTCAGTCAATATATGGGAAAGTTGGCGATCCCTCTCATTGTCTGCCGAATCATAGAGATCACCAATTTCGTTTCTTAAATCATTGGTTTCCATCTTTCTATTCTTGGCAATTTCTTCAAAGAGTTCATCACGCATTTTTAGCAGCATGGTCTTGTTCGTTTTATACATACTATTTCTCCAACTCCCTCTCCATTAGTGTATGTTCACTTTTAGAAATGAAGTGCCTTTATACACTGATTATTTTTTTGTCAATAGGTAAAATATCAGGCAGCAATTTCCTCCTGTACCTATTTCAAACTCTTACTCAAATAATTACACCTATCGGCAGATTATTTACGAATCTTGAATTTTTTATCAATCTTATTGAGTTTGTCTACAATGCCTCCATATTCCAGTTCACTGAAGGGCAACATGGCGGCTCCCACAAAGCCCTGTTTCCTGATCTCGGTTGCCTTTTCAGAAACCCTGTCTCTCACGTAATCCCAGTAGGGGTGATCAAAACAGTCCACCGGCTCGGTCAGTTTACCCTCGTGGACACAGAACCCGGTACAACTTACTACGGGTGGACCATCAAAGAAGGAGATGGTGGTGAATCGTTTTACCGGCATCAGTGGGCCAGTGTGGCTTCCCCGCATGAACCCGGCGACGTATTGACCAATATTGAAAGGAGAGAGTACCTCACCGGTGGCGGGGAATGCCCCCTGTACTCTTACCAGCATGACGGGATCATCTTTCCCCGTGTATTTACCAGCTATATTGTGCAGACGAGTGGTGCTCACCGCTGCTGCCTGTTCCCCATTATTCCGTGAGAAGATGGATTCCACTACAAAACGTTCCTGGTCACGAAGCAGGGCAGCAACGTCATAGAGTTCTTCGGGTACATTAAGCTCAACAACTCGATCAGCCTCGATATAGCTCACATCCATGATATGATAGGAAAATCCCTTGTTCATACTGGGAGAGAGGAGGAGGCCAGAGTTATGCATGGGGTCAGAAAAACCAAGGTAGAGGGGAAGATTGTATGCTCCAGGATCAGTCTTATCAGCGGCAAAGAAGAGGAAAGGTTCATTAGGTCGCTCATCGAATTCCATTTCAGCTACCGCAGGACCCATGCCCTTTACATTGCCCGAAAAGCTATCTTTAAGTAAATCCTGACCGGCTCCGTAGAGCCCCTGAGATTTGGCTACCTCGGTGCCTGCGAGGAAGGCCTCCCACGCCATTTTGTGAACTTTCTCATTTAATTTCCCCTGCTGGTGGGTGCATAGAATAGCAACATCATCACCGGTAAAGCTTATATTGTAATCGATAAGAAACCCCTTACCATGGTTTTTTACGTAGTTTTCAACTGCCTCCAGTAATTTTTGACTGGGTTTCACGTGTCCTGCTAGGCTCCCCACATCGGCTTTAATAACGCTAATAGTAACTTTCATGGTAAACCTCCTTTACAGTAATTGAAGAGATTTTTGCCCCCTTGCGAGGAAGATCAAACCCCTTCATAGGTGAGAATGTGAAGAATGTTTTATATAATTTATTTTCTTGCAATCCTTTGGAGGGATAACTTACTATCATATCCTCAAAATAATTTCAACTTAATATTTTAAAAAGGTTACTCTCAATTTCATGGATTTAGGACTTGAGATTTGAGGGGGCAAAGAGTCAAAGGTTCAATGGTTTTAAGGTTCAGGAGCTAAAGGGGGGTCTGGCGAAAAATCCATTGACAGGGTAGTTATTTAAAATTATTATTTTTGACGACTTCGTAAAAAGCTACCTTATACCGCAGGCGGTATCCTATGAGCAACGAACTTGATTACTACGATAATTGAGTTCTTTTGAAAAT
>CAYYOQ010000301.1:0-3237 GCA_964473235.1 uncultured Thermodesulfobacteriota bacterium
GATTCTTTAGTGATCCACATGATTACCGAGTCTTTCATGTTGGTCTTTGAATAGTTTCTGATTTCCTTGTGACTGTCTTCCACCATGGCAATATCTTTCACATATACGGGGAAGCCATTTTCTACCTTGACCACGGTGTCTGCTATCTGCTGTACATTTTTATATTTACCGGTGGTACGTACAATAAATTCTTCATTACCCTTGATGAGATGTCCTCCGGGGATATCCCTGTTTTGCGCTTGGATGGTCTGGATCACCTCATCAATGGAGAGGGTGTGTGCCTTGAGCCTGCTTCGATCGACATTCACCAGGATTTCCCTCTCCAGACCTCCCGCCACTGTTACTGAAGCGACACCCGCGAGAGTTTCTAATCTCTTTTCAATAGAGTCTTCTACCAATTTTCTCAAGTTTCTAAGATTCCTATTAGTGGCGCTATAGATGCCGTAGTAAAGGATGGGCATCAAATCGATGTCAGACTTCATCACCAGCGGGCGCTCAACTTCATCGGGAAGCATGTCTACCGCTAACTCCAGCATATTCCTCACATCCTGAGCAGCGGTATCTAAGTTGGTTCCCCAATTGAACTCAACTTGAATGATAGAAATACCTTCCCGAGAATTTGATTTTACTTTTTTCACCCCTGCGACTGCTGACACCGCTTCTTCGAGGGGTCGGGTGACGATAGTTTCAATTTCCTGGGAGGCGGCTCCCGGGTAGGTAGTGATAATAGCAATCTCGGGAAACTGGATGTCGGGGAAGAAATCGATACCTATTCTGGAGAGTGAAACAAACCCTAACACGATGATGATGAGAATCATCATGGTGGCGGTTACAGGTTTTTCTATGGATATTTTAGGCAGGTTCACGGTTAGGTACCCCTTCTTCGGATGTTTCTTTAATGATAACCTTAATCCCGTTCTTAAGGGCATAGAATCCCTCGGTTACTACTATCTCGCCCTCTGACACTCCTTGAATAATCTCAGCGAGGGGGGGATCGATAATACCAATGGTAATAAACTTTTCTACTGCCCTCTCATTTTCCACAATGAATACCTTCTTCGCTGATTCCTCTTCAATGATCACTCGCTGCGGGATAAGGAGTGCACCCCTGGACTTGCGTTCAATGAGGCGTATGCGTGCAAACATTCCTGATTCTAACCTGAAATCGGGATTGAAGATCTCAATTTTTATCTTAAAGGTCCTGGTGCTAATGTCTACCAGGGGATTAACGGTAGTGATCTTACCAGTAAATGCTTCACCAGGATAGGCATCTACCTCTATAAAAGCTTCTTTACCAATGGTGACGGATGTTTTTTTATCTTCAGGGATGCCACACTCGATTTTTACGCTGCTGGTATCCACCAGGTGGAAAATATTGGAAGGCGGCATGGTGGTAGCCATCTCTCCTTCATTCATTATTTTTTCAACGATAAATCCCGCAAAGGGTGCGGTAATGGTAGAGTCTTTTAGATCCTGCGCTGCCCTTTCTAGGGTAGCTCTCATCCGTTGCACTCTGGCTACAGCTAAGTCCCTTTCGGTGGTAGTATCATCAAATCTCTGCGAGTCGAGCACCCCTTCTGCAAATAGTTTCTGACTTCTTTTCAAGGTCGCTTCGAGGTTCTTCAGTTGCGCCTGACCTTCCTCCAGGGAAGCCTTTGCCTCCTTGATTACCATGCGAAGCCGTTCTTGTTCCAGTTCGGCTAAAGGTTTGCCTTTTTCTACCCGGTCACCTTCATCGACATACAGTTTTTCAATTCGTCCACTTATCTTGGGACTGATCATTGATTCTTGTGTAGGGAAGATGCTTCCCATGGTGTGGAGCGAGGAAGTGATATCACCCCTTTTCACTTTGGTAACAATGACGGGGACGACGGTTTCTTGATCTATGGTTTTACTCCCATTGGAACCGCACCCTCCGGTGACGAGCGCAGTGAACGGTACCCATAGGAGAATGGTTCTCAGTAGAGATCGCATAGGTGCTCCTTGACGGGGGTTACCCTTGTTGACACACACCGTGTAAAAAGAGGTTTATAATGAAGGTGGCTTTGGCTTTGAGTGCGTCTTTTTGCTGGTTGAGTATCCAGTTAAAAGAAAAGATATTCATCATCCCCGAAAGAGTTGAGGAGTAATCATCAGGGTTTCCCTTTTTGAATATCCCTTCCTTCATTCCTTCCTTGATGACATCACTCATAAGTTTTATATAGGCAAAATGCTTGAGGATAAGTTGCTCTCTTAATTTGTTTTCCAGGGATGGCTTTAGTACATTCAATTCCATAGAAAAGATCTTAAAAAAATCTACATTTTCCTCAACAAAAGAGAACATGGCTTCAACCAATAACTTCAATTTTTCAACACACTTCTTACTTTTGTTCACCTCAGTACGGAGGGTACTATAGAGAAGATCAAATTTCTCAATCATCATGGTATAGTAGAGCTCTTCTTTGTTCTGAAAGAATTGATAGAGGGTACCGATGGCAAACTCCGCTTCTTTGGCGATTTCAGCGACGGTGGAGCTGTGAAAGCCCTTTTTGGCAAATACCCTCTCTGCCGCTTTCAGTATTTCCTCCCTTCTCGCTCTGTATTCCCTTTCTTTTCGACTCGGTTTTTCCATGACTTTAGCCATTTTTTGAATAATTATTCGAAATATGAATACCTATTCTATATTTTAAATGATTATTCAGCTTATGTCAAATCTAATTTCACTTGATCTCGATACCTTTTTGAGATTGCTTCTGCAAAGTCTTTTTTCTCGCGTCGTGAGAGAAAAAGACTTGACTTTGAAGAGCAGTGAATTTATATCTGCTGTGAATATAACTGTTTATTCCAGATGGGCAGGGATCTTATGGGTACTTCTTCAATTGCAGCACAAGGAGGTAGGGTATGAGCGCAACGAGGCATTGGGTGTGTCTGGGCTGTGGCTTTATTGATGAGGGTGATGACCCTCCTAAAAAGTGTCCAGTATGTGGTGCGCCAAAGCGGACTTTTTACTCACGTCATGAGATGCCGGATGCTCCCCCACTCAAAGCGGTGAACGAGTTTAAGATCAAACCAACTCCCAATGAGGAAATGAAACATTGGGTGTGTCTAGGATGTGGCTGCATTTTTGAGGGAGATAGCCCTCCGGATAAATGTTCGGGGTGTGGTGCCCCACGACGTGCTTTCATGCCCCGCCAGTTCTACTAAATTAAAAGACAATTGGGTGACCCCTTAAAACCCCTGATCTTGAACACGGCTGAT
>CAYYOQ010000302.1:0-3227 GCA_964473235.1 uncultured Thermodesulfobacteriota bacterium
TTTCTGATATCTGAACGGAGAGTGAACCAAGAGGCCTGGTAGTAATCATAGACATTCCTTTTTAGCAGTTTCCACGACTATCAACTCTTCCCTTACCATGGAGGAAGTTTAAATGTGTCTTATAATGAGTGAGTGAGTAGCATAGGTCTTCTCAAATTCACCTGTAATAAAGATAAGCTGATCATTGTGCCTCACCCACTTTAGCCTTTTTAGTTGGTTCGTTGCCTCGTGAATCATTTCTTCAGGGCGTTTTTTATAAGGCATGAGGAGGGGCTGTATTCCCCACTCCAGATGGAGCTGACGATAGGTCTTTTCTGAGGGGGTAAAGGCAAAAATTGCTGCCGCTGGCCTCAGCAGAGAGACAATACGCGCAGTCTTTCCTGAGAGCGTAAATACTACTATTTTACTATGCATGGGGTCTACTGCTGAAGTAACCGCTGCGCGGCTCAAGACTTCACGAATGGTGTCCATCGAAGGGTGGTAGTGAGGAACAATAGTTTCAGGTTGAACCTCCTGATGTTCTGCTTCTCTAATAATGCGATCCATCATCTGGACGGCTTCTAGGGGGTAGCTCCCCACTGCTGTTTCAGCCGAGAGCATCATGGCATCTGCGCCATCAAGTACCGCATTGGCAACGTCGGATACCTCGGCGCGAGTGGGGAGTGCATGCTCAGTCATTGATTCAAGCATTTGGGTTGCAATAATCACACCCACCTTTTTTAGGTGCGCCTTTCGGGTGATCTCCTTCTGCAGGAATGGCACCTTTTCCAAGGATACCTCAACGGCCAGGTCGCCTCTCGCCACCATCACTCCATCGGTCACCTTAAGTATCCTCTCCAAATTGTCCAGCGCGGCGGGGCGCTCGATTTTGGTAATAATTTTTGCCTTTGAGTTATGTGCAGCGAGAACCTTCTTGGCACGGATAATACTCTGCTCATGAGCAACAAAAGAGAGCGCCACAAAGTCTATATTGTGTGTAATACCAAAGAGGAGTGCTCTGTTATCAAAAGGGGTAAGGGCAGGGGTTTCCCAACTGCTCGCGGGGAAATTGACTCCTTTGTGTGGTTTTACCCACCCTCCCACCTCTACCTGGCAAGAGAGGGCAGTAGCAGTTTTTTTTATTACCTTGAGGCGAATGAGACCATCATCAATGAGAATGGGGTCCCCAACCTTGACAATCTTGAGCACCGTGGGAATGGTAAGAGAGAATTCACTACGAGGGTTTTTGAGCGCACCAGAGCGGATGCTGATCAGAGAATCTTTTACCAGGTTGAGAGGCTCAGTAAGTTTAGCTACTCTTACCTTTGGCCCTGGTAAATCCTGCAGGAGTGCAGGATAACGTTTTACCCGGTGTGCTGCCTTTCTCACCTTGTGCAGAAGAGTTTCGTGGGTAGTCATGGTGCCATGTGAAAAGTTGAATCTAAAGACATCTACCCCACTGTCAATCAATTTTTCCAGCGTTGAGAGTGATGAGGTTGCAGGTCCAAGGGTTGCAACAATTTTAGCCCTTCTCATGGTTATAACCTTGATACATGGTAGGGGTAAAAAAATTTATTTTACTACTTTATCATTTCACTAGCTAATTGTAAAGGAACACATTATCATTATTAGCGACTAATAATAAACGGTGATTGAAAGAATGTATGCGTCTCCCTGCTGAAATATCGTTGAAGCCAATCTCTTTCAATAATGTACACTATTTCATATAGTGAAGAGAAAAACATTTGTAATA
The DNA here is from genome assembly GCA_964473235.1 of uncultured Thermodesulfobacteriota bacterium. GTDB lineage: Bacteria > Desulfobacterota > WTBG01 > WTBG01 > WTBG01 > CAYYOQ01. The sequence goes on from CAYYOQ010000302.1 coordinate 1,733, forward strand.
TTTTAAAAGTCAGTATATAGTATTTGTTTAAAAAGTTTTAAGGGAGAGTATAGTACATACACTATTGTGTCATTAGTAGGAGATAGATAATGAAAGATACTATTTCTAAAGGTGAAAAGGATCTTTCTCAGGGTGGTACCACCTCCGGCGGGAGGGGACAGGCGGAGAAGGTAGCTGACTGGATTAGTGATCTTAAGAGTAATGCGCTTTCAAGAATTCAAAAGTTTGAAACTCAACTAGATACTATTACCAAGGAGAGGAATAAACTTACCCAGGATCTTAAGAAAGCCAATTCGCAGCTGGTAGACCTTGGAGAGGTGAGAACCCATCTCGAGGGAGAAATTAAACAGTTAATCGATTCCCTGGATAGTGTCAAGAGTGAGTTCAAGTATAGTGAGGAAGAGAAATCTGATGCCTTTGAAAAGATTCAGTCTTTAGAATCGCAACTGGGATCACTTAGTGGAGACAAAGAGAGCATCGCATCAGAATTACAGAGAATCAAAAGTGACCTCTCAACGAGCAGGGAGTTAGAAGAGGAGCTTAAGGGAAAGATTAGGCTACTCGAGGATAAGAGTGGGTGGAATGATAAGGTTATAGAGGATGATAAACGCAAGATTTCCGAGCTGGAGTCCAAGCTCAACAGCATCACTCAGGTGAAAACTGAGGTAGAGCAAGAGCTGGATACTACGAGAAAACGGTTAGAAAATAGTGAATCTCATACGAGAGGGCTGAATGAGAAAATTAGAGCGCTCGAGGATACCATTGCTTCACTGGAGATTGTAAAAAAAGAGCTCACCAAGATTAAAAAGGACTATGTTGATGCCCTGGGGAAAATAAGCGTATTAGAGGACGAAGTGCAATCAACCAGTGCGCTCAAAGGGGCATTGGAAATGGATATGAAGGGCGTGCTCAGAGATTTGGAGAGTGAGCGAACCATGGTCGACGAGTATAAGAAGAGAATCGCCTCTCTGGAAGATAAACTCGCGGTGATGGGATCGGTTAAAGTGCAATTGAAGGAAGAAGCGCGGGCACGGGAGGAAGCACTCAGAACCATTGCCAGGCTCGAGAGCGAACTTGACGCTGAAAGGGCGCTCAAGGAATCACTCACTGCCGAGCTGGAAACATCCCTCTCCGCCATTGAAATCTTTAAAAAAGAGAAAAAAGAAATGGTACGGGTAATTGATGGACTTAAAGAGAAGGCCAACGAGCTTGAGGAGCTGCGAATTGAGTTAAAAATAGTTGAGGAGGAAAGGACAGAGGCGCTCGAAAAGATTCTGGAGTTAAATGAGACAGTGGAAACTACTATGGCGGTGAAGCAGGAAATCGAGCAAGAGTTAGAACACGTTAAGGAGGCAATGGAGAGTATCACGGGCGAGTTAACGCGAACAGGTGATAGAACACTGGGGAGTCTGAATGTCACCGAGGAGTAAATAGTGTCCAAACGAAAACCCTCTCACACTACATCGGCTGTCATTTCGAAGGAGCGAAGCGACTG
>CAYYOQ010000303.1:0-3224 GCA_964473235.1 uncultured Thermodesulfobacteriota bacterium
CTGTGGCAACACTTCATCCAACGCACGATACAATCGATCTTCGTTAATCTTTTCTGGAGAGATGCCCAACAAATCACTCAACGCCGTCTGTTCATAAAAATGCTCGGCAATATGCAGTTCGCTCGATGGATGACACAACCGGCAAAGCACCAAAACCTCAGCCATGATGGCCCACGGAATCTCTTCCCGCCCCTGGACAACATGCTCTAATAAAAATCGGTCTAACCCTAAATAATGCATCAACTCCAAACCCAACCAAGGCCCCCCAAAATCTCTTACGTTCTCAACCCGTACCCCGTTGACGTTAATCTCCACCCACTCGGGCTCTACCATCTCTTCAAACAAATTCTGCTGGATTCCACAATCCCCTTCGACAACCCGTTCTACTCCCAACCTTCCTGCCTTGTCCATCTCCCCAAGCCAAGCCACAACGCGTTGGCGCGGCCCGCGTTCGGTGCGATAGGATTCCACCAAGGCCCAATAGTGATGCCATTTACCATCCTTGAATCGTGCTGTCTTCCTTAGATACACGCGTCCATTATGACGCAGTTGCTCAGCATGTCAATAGGGTAGGTCGTCACTACATGGAGTTTTTGCTCGACAGGGGAAATAGCTCCGTACATAATCAAATACTTGCACACCTCCCACCCCGAAAAAATTCTTCAAAAATATTGAAACTGCGGAAGTTGGGATAGCTCTCCTTAAGCTACCTATGAGTGGTGTACACACTACTCACGCTCCCCTCTGGTAAGTACCTTATCAACAAAGCCCTCACCGAGGTCCTTTTACAGGTTATCTACCCCTTCACCGGGAGGGTGAAAAGGTAGTTTCTTGATAACACTACCGCTGGGTGAGACGAAAGGAATAACCGGGTGAGGAACACAGTGAGAAAGGCATACCATGATGAGGAAGGCGAGGTAAAGGTAACGCAGCACGCGGGAGAGAAGAAGTCTTCTTACTTAAGTGACAGATTTCTAAAGAGCAAATGATTTTTTCTTTAAGGTATTGCGAGAAACCCCTAAAATCTTCGCAGCCTTACTCTTGTTACCTTTTACCTTTTTAAGGACCGTATTGACGTAGAGGGATACTATTTCATCCAGTGAGAGAAAGCTCCCGTTCATGAGCAAAGCATCCAGGGTCATTAACTTTTTACTTACATTAAATTCCACCTCTTTCATAGCAATGCTCTCTGAGGAGGTAAGGATCACCGCATGCTCTATAAAATTTTTTAATTCACTCACATTACCAGGCCACTCATACGACTCCAGATAATTGATCACCTCTTGATCAATTTTGACTACCTGTTTTCCGTAGTCCTTGCTGATCCTCTTCACCAAGTGCACTGCCAAAGGAACAATCTCATTGGTTCGCTTTCTTAAGGGGGGAATGGTGAGGGAACGTTTACTAATTTTTTGATACAGTTCTTTGTTGAATTTTCCCTTATCCACTAACCCTTTTATATCTATAGTGGTCGCCGCGATAATACGTTTACCTCTGTGAACACCTCCTCTGGTACCACTGTTTCTACCTTTTCTACTCTTAAGGTACCTGAGCACTTTGAGCTGATCACTTTTAGAGAGATCCTCGATATGGTAGAGAAAAATGGTTCCTCCCTCACGGACCTCACCTTCCTCAGCCTTTTCTTTTTGCCCCTCCACTCCTCTCTGCACCTTAGGAAGCTGTGCGTCTAGTAATCGTCCTCTCTCCTCTTTACAATTTATGGAGACAAAGGGATAGGTAAATTGATGACTCTTGATATGAATCACCCTCGCCACCAGCTCTTTTTCCGTACCCACCTCACCAACAAGCAGTAGCGGGACGTTCCCTTCCTCAGCAAGCACAAGTGCCTGCTGATAGACATCTTTCATACTTTTGCCCATGGGGAATTCCGATTGTGCCATTCTCTCCAGGTGCTGGTGCTGAGAGTTTTTTACCGCTTCTTTGAATTTTTTTATCGCTATACATCTCTCTAAGACAATTTTTATCTCTTCTACACTATAGGGTTTTATAAAATAGTGTTCCGCTCCCAACTTCAGTGCCCCTATGCCCAGCTCAGCAGAACTTACTATGGAGAAAACGACCATGTCGTCATCGCTTTTTTTAATTTTCTTTAAGATTTCCACCCCACTCATATCCGGAGGATCAAAGGTAAGCAACACCACATCTGGCTTCTCTCGCTTGACACACTGTAAGCCCTTTTTACCGGATGAAGCAATGGCTACCTGATATCCACAGGTAGTACAGAACTCCACTAACCCACTATGGTCTGTTTCCTTACCATCAATAATCTGTATCTTGAGACCCATCACCATCTCTCCCTCTATGTACCTATACTCGCCTCTCAGCGAGAAACAAAAAACACTACTTAATGGTAAGAAGTATAACCGATAAAAATCGTCCCCTGAAGTGAACCGTATTAAGGTAAGGGTTAAAGAGTAGCTCTACAGAAGAGTGTGGTACCTGATGTATGGAGAAGATTAGCACACAAAGATAAGGTAGATAAAAAATTCACAATGAAACCAGCATCATTGTGATTATATAATGCCTCAAATACAAACCCCTCCTCTTCTGTACACCAATTGCAGTTATTAAATTGGAACTTAGCAAATTCTATTTTTTAAGTCAAGCAATTTAAAAATTTTTTTTATAAAATTGCTCTTGATTTCACTTTGTTTTTTTGACATGCTATTTTGCAGTATTGAGAGAGCGCATCGCTGCGTAGGGTACTCACCTCATTGAGGCGGAAGAACGATAGTACTGTGGCTACATCCACGGTAGTGTAGCAGTGTCTCCTAAACCGTAATTGGGTGAGGTACACCCAAACTATTCAAGAGCGGCCCTTTAGAAATAACCAATGTCCCAACACCAAATGCCAAATAAATCTACATGGGTGAAATTTGGAATTTGATATTTGGAATTTAAAGGACTTGCATACTCAGACATCAATCATAAAACTAATAAATTTGATTGGTCAACACCACTTGCGAATCTTATAGGCACACCTATACCGTAAAAAGCTGAGAGGTACACTATGGATGAGATACCCACAATGATTATTAAGCTTCTCTTGTCAGCATTTCTTGGAGGTTTGATAGGTTTTGAGAGGGAAATGCACGCGCGCGCCGCAGGACTGAGAACCCATATTCTTGTTGCCATCGGTTCAACCCTGATTATGATGGTCTCCCAGTACATGTTCACCCTCTACCACACCTACACCGCAAGTA
>CAYYOQ010000304.1:0-3216 GCA_964473235.1 uncultured Thermodesulfobacteriota bacterium
TAGTTAAAAGGTTCGTATGCTCAGAGGTAGCCAATGCCTGAATTGAGAAAGGACCCCATCAGTGGCAGATGGGTGATTATTGCCACTGAGAGGGGGAAAAGGCCTTCAAGCTTTAATAGCACAGAGAAGGTATCAACCGGTGGTTTTTGCCCCTTGTGTGCTGGTAATGAGGACAAAACCCCACCAGAGGTGTTTGCCTATCGTCCCTATGGTTCTCAACCCGATACCCCGGGGTGGAGCCTGAGAGTAGTTCCCAATAAATTTCCCGCTTTGAGAATAGAAGGTGAGCTTGATCGAAGGGGTGAAGGTATCTACGATAAAATGAATGGTGTGGGAGCTCATGAGGTTATTGTTGAGTGCCCGGAGCATGATCAGACTTTCTCGTCTCTTCCCGTATCACACTGTGAAAAAATTCTCCTCACCTACCGGAATAGGATCCATGATTTATATAGAGATCGACGGTTTAAATATATTTCTATTTTTAGGAATCAAGGGGAGGCTGCAGGTGCTTCCCTCGCACATCCTCACTCTCAACTCATTGCACTCCCAGTAGTTCCCAAGAGGTCGGTGGAAGAGCTGGCTGGTGCTAGGGAATATTTCAATTATAAGGAACGGTGTGTGTATTGTGATATTGTGAGACAGGAAAAGGCGCAGGGTGTGAGGATAGTAAGTGAAAATCAGGGTTTTCTTGCGATAGCTCCCTTTGCATCTCGCTTTCCTTTTGAAGTGTGGGTTCTTCCTCAACAGCACAGTTCCTCCTTTGAGGAGACTCCGGAATGGTACTATGCCTCATTGGCGGAAGTTTTTTCGGATACACTCAAAAGACTTACGATTACCCTGAATGATCCGCCTTATAATTTTATGCTACATACCTCCCCTGGTAATGAGAAGATAAACGATTACTACCATTGGCATTTTGAAATTATTCCACGCTTGACTAAGGTGGCAGGTTTTGAGTGGGGTTCAGGCTTTTATATCAATCCTACTTCTCCTGAGGATGCAACAAAATTTTTACAAGAAGCTCTGCCTGCTCTCTCTGTGAGATAGAGAGAAAAGAGTATACTGTAACCCCAACACGGGTTAAGACAGTGAATAAGATTTTAGTAGTTGATGATGAGGAGAATATTCGGTTGCTCTACATGGAAGAGCTACAAGACTTAGGTTATGAGGTGATAGCAGCCTCAAACGGAAATGACGCGATAAAAAAGTTTGAGATCTATCAGCCTGATTTGATTATCTTAGATATACTCATGCCTGGGATGAACGGGATTGAAACCATGAATATCATTAGGGAGAAGTCGAAAGATATTCCTATCATCCTCTGTACTGCCTATGGAGAATACAAGCAGGATTTAAATACCTGGGCTTCAGATGCGTACGTCATTAAATCAGCTGACTTAGCAGAGCTCCTTACCACGGTGAATAGAATCCTCCCGATTTAGCCACCATTGTATTTTTCTACCAGTGTGTTTTATTTTAAGTCTCGTCACCTATCTTTTCTCATACGATGGATTATCTTACTTCCTCTTACCGATAACCCCCGTTACCGATAGCTTTCCATTTCCCATTCATATCAAGTAGAACTCTTGAATAACAGTAGTGGTCATTAATGAATCGTTGCCATTTAATCGATTAATGCCCTAAAAATGCTAATTAATCTGCATGGAAATTCCGATAGATAAGTTGAAGGATTAAATCATGCCGAGGGGGTCAAGCAGAAATACCGTACCGTAAGGGAATAAGGATTGTTGACTATAGAGTTGCTTTTCACCTCATGGTATCTGTAGAGGTGGATTAATAATGTTGTAGGTTGATCTATAGTGAGCGACTTTAATAAATTGACATAAAAATGTCATTACGAGCGGAGCGAAGTAATCTCATGAGATTGTTTCGTCGTCCGGCATTATCAAGGACTCCTCGCAATGACAACTTTCTTTAGTCGTTTACTATAGTTAGAGCAACGAGGATTGTAGGGGGTACTCCAGTGGAAGAAAATAAGGTTGACAAGATTAAGAGTGATGGAGAAATTCCTACCTCAGACAGCGAGTTATTGGGACAGCTAGACACACGTTCAGCGGATTTATCGGGAAGTGAGAGGATAGGAACTGAAGAGGAAAAGGAAATTGTTCAATCAGTTGAAGCTGATTCGGCTGAAGATAGCACAGAAAATCAAGTAGCAGCGGGAGAAGAAACACAGGTAGAGGGAAATAGAGGTGAAGAAAAATTGGAGAGTAAAGAAGTACAGGAGGAAGTGGGTATCGAGGATGTTGAGATGGAGGCTGTGAAGAGTATAGAAGCAGCAAGTGAGGCAGGTACCAAAAAGGTTGTTTTAGATGAGTCCTCTGAGGAAGCAGGGACAGATGTAGAAAAAAAAGGCGTTGATGAGAGCACGGTTAGTAAAGAAGGCGCAGTGAAAGAGGTTGAAAAAGATGAAACACAAGATGAAAGAGGTACTTTGGCTGCCAGGGAGGAGGAGAAGAACTTAGCTTCATTAGAGGGATTGCCTGATAAAACGGGCGAGGTAGCATTTGACGAAGAGTTGGTTTCAGAGCAAAAGGAATTGTTAAATCGATTTCATAAGGGATTTCATAAAAAATGGATCATATCAGGGACGATAGCGGTTGTGTCCCTAGTGGTTACTATAGGATTTTTTATATCGTCTCGCCTCCCTTTTACCAATACTGGGGAAGTGAAAACCATTGAGGAGATAGCAGGGCCCGTATATGACATGAAATTTTTTCTTCCTTTAGCGGAGAGTTCTGGCAAGACGAGGTTTGTGAAAGTGACCGTAATTATTGAATTGTTGAACAGTGATTTTAAAAGGGAGATTGATGAGAAGGGATCAGAGTTAAGGAAAGAGATTATAGAACTTGTTCTCTCCAAATCCCCAGGAGAAATGAAAAGTGCTCAGGGGAAGGAAGCTCTTAGGGAAGAAATAACCACAAGGCTTAATAAGTGTTTATCAAACAATAGTGTTAAAAATACCTATTTTGCTGAACTAATAGTGCTCTGAAACACAGCTGATAGATTCTAACACCCTATAAATCTAAGAATTTATCTCTTAGAATGTTTAGGTGTATCCCTTCTCCCTTTGAGGCTGTGTCACAGTCTCTTTTGTGTTGTTGTCATTTCGAGGGAAGTTAAGCAATCTCTGCCTTTGGAAGTAGTTGAAAAACTAAGATTGCCACGTCGCTTCGCTCCTCGCAATGACACCTG
>CAYYOQ010000305.1:0-3216 GCA_964473235.1 uncultured Thermodesulfobacteriota bacterium
AGGATTGAGCAGGTAGAATTGAAACGATACGAGGCTATGGATACTATAGCTGGTTATGAGGAGTTTCTCTTGAAATACTCGGAGAGCACCTTTGCGGTGTTGGCGAAAGAAAGGCTGCAAGAACTTGAGTTTAGGGCATTCGATGGCACGCTACAAAAAGAATATGGTTTTGATCTCTTAGGGTATCGCCTCCACTTAAAAAGGCTAAAGAAAAAACTCACCCCTTCAGGTGGAGTCACTCTAGGTGAGTTTATCTGCTTTGCGTCTCTTACCGCTCATCAAGAGAAGAACTACTTCCACACCTATCTGATCTACCCTTCAAGTCTTTCCCACCTTGATGCCACCTCACCTGCAACTGTGAAACTCTTCTTTGATCCCCTCATCTCAAAAGCGCTAATCTATCTGGATACGCACTTTATGGGGAAAGATAAAATCGATGGGTTTAGCTTTGATGTGTCCTCATCAACACATTCCTTTTATCGAGACAGAGTCACCTTGCTCGAATACTACTTTCCTATAGAACAGACTACACTCTTTGCTGCTCAAAAGATAACCACTGATGATCTCCTGGCCTCCTTAACCACGGTCATCCCGCAAAAGGAAGACATTGCCGCTTTGAAACAACCTCGACAACCAACAGAGCAACTACCACTCTCCGAAACTGCCACCGTACCTTCACCACTGGATGGGGAAAGCATTATGACTATGGTGAGTGGACAAAGTAGAGAAAAAGACCACATCATCTCTCGTTACTGGGAAACGGGTAAACACACCATGAAGAATATTGAAAAGAGAATTAACTTAGGAGGAAAAGATGGATTCATAGATAAGTCTGTAATAAGGTATATCGAACCCACGGACCGGTATGGAACCTCTCTTCTCATCTGGAACTATCAAGACAGGGAAAAGGCATTGTGGTGCCAATTACCTCATACAGAAGCAACCAGGGTAACTAATACCGAACGTGTCCGACCACCTGCTGAATTTGATTTTTGCCTCAACGATTATATAGATATCAAGCTCAAAGATGAAAAGCACCAACTCTTACGAAGCGAGGAATATCAGGGTAAAACCTGTTACCTGATTGAAAGCATCTCCATTAAAAATGACCTAAGCTACGGAAAAAGAGTGAGCTGGATTGACCAGCGTGGGTGGTTGCCTTTAAAAATAGAGTACTTTGATAAAAAGGGGGAACTCTGGAAGGTGCTCACTATCGAGTGGCAATATAAATTTGGCTCCTGGTTTTGGAAGAAGGCGGAAGTTGATAACATTCAAACAAAACAAAAAACAGTCATTACCACTGAAGATGTGCGGGTCAATGTAGGATTAGATGAGAGAGATTTCACCGTTTCCAGTCTGGAGCAAAAACAAAGATCGCATTAGAAAATGAAATCTATTTTCCTAAAAGGCAAGCTTCTTTGCTGCTCAAAGGACAGCTGTGAATCTGAGAAAAGAAAAAGATTCAAGGTAGTATTTTACCATATAATGTGCTATAAAAAATCTTCTATGGCGTTACCACTATAGGAGATAGGCATGACCAAGGCAAAAGTTGCGATTCTTAGAACAAAGCCGGAAACGGTGCTAGAGGACTATCAAAAGCTCTGTGAACTGGCGGGATTAAAACAGGCACTTGATCCCTCCGCAACCACTATTTTAAAAGATAATATCACCTGGCATAATGTATTCCCTGGAGTCAATACCACACCCTGGCAGCTTGAGGGAACAATCCTCGGTCTCAAAAAAGCAGGTTTCAACCAGCTGGTTGCCGTCCACAACCACACCGTCGTGACCATTCCTGAGAAGGGAGAAGAGGACTTAAAGTTTAAGCCCATCTATGGACGTCACCAGATTCCGGTGCTCTTTAATTTTAAAGATGAAAATATGCACTGGATCGAGTATACGCCAAAGTTTAAAACCTTGGCCCTTCATAAAATTTTTCCTGAGGGGATCAGAATCCCTGACTACTTTCAGGGAAAAAATATCGTGCACCTGCCCACGGTCAAAACCCACTCCTATACCACCTACACCGGCGCGCTCAAAAACGCCTTCGGAGGACTCCTCAACTATCACCGCCACTACACCCACACCTGGATTCATGAAACACTGGTGGACCTTCTTGCCATTGGTAAAGAGATCCACACCGGAATGTTTGCCACCATGGATGGAACCACCGCTGGCTCTGGACCCGGTCCCCGCACCGTGAGACCACACGACAAAAACATCATCTTAGCCTCCGCTGACCAGGTGGCAATCGATACGGTTGCGGCAAAACTCATGGGATTTAACTGGCGTGAGCTTCCCTGCATTTACCTCTCTCATCAGCATAACCTTGGTGTGGGAGATCCTGCAGAGATTGAAATAGCAGGCGATACGGATGTGGCAAAAGAGAACTGGAATTTTGAGGTGGGAGTCAACCTTGCCACGGGCACCGGAAGAATCTTCTGGTTTGACACGCCACTTAAACACTTTCAAAAACTTTTTTTCCAGACACCCATCGTGAACCTCTTTATTTTCGCCTCAGAGCTTTACCACGATAAGATCTGGTACAATATTAACGGTGTGCCTGTGGTGAAAAAGTGGGAAACTGAATCACCCTGGGGAAGGTTATTTTCACGATACCCTAAGTAGGAGAGAACCTACCTTTTAGTCTCGAAAACCTAGCCTGTCTATAATCTCCTCAATAGATCGGAAATCCTTATAGGAAACATTCATCAGCTCAAAACCCGCATCATAGAAATCAGGATTAAGATCATTCCTACACCAGAGACTTCGTGCGTCAAAATCAAGATACTTCTTGTCAGTGAGCTCAGTATCCAGTTGCATCCTTAGGTGAAAGACCTTCCCCTTTTCAACGGGTGATTCACTCATAATCATTATCCCCTCGGGTGTGATATCGACGAGGTAACCTAAAAGCGCATCAGTATTTTTCTCAAATACCCTCAGATAGTAAATTAAATGTCTCCTCTTAAGTTTTCTTTTCTCCTGCATCAGTGTTCCTCCCTACGCTCTGGTAAACGTACTCACTAAGTTATCTCTCTCAGAAGGAAAATCAGCTTATTTCATTTCTCCCTCAGTAGGCACGGGGGTTGAACTCGTATCATTTAACACTAAGAGTGCACTGACATTCCCTGAAGGGTACCGCTAAAGAAGGCTGCGAGCGTGCCTGCAGTGAGTGAACGCATGCCGTCCCGAGCCGGTCCACCAGGGCAGAACTCC
>CAYYOQ010000306.1:0-3214 GCA_964473235.1 uncultured Thermodesulfobacteriota bacterium
TTAGTTGGTCGTTTTCAATTTGGTTATATAAGGATCTCCAGATTTTATCTCTCCAGGTCATGGAAAGCGTATCAAGCAGCAAGGAGGATAATACAATCCACTTATTCTTGTCAAATTAAATTAGAAAGCATTTTACACAAGCTCGTTTATGAAAAGAAACAACTGTTAACCTCTCCAGAATCATCCTATTGTGTATTCTCATTATAACAATCACTGTTATAAATCGATTACAAAGAGCAGTAATAACAGTCTTAGGAAAATACTCCTGTAGTAAAAATCTTATTTTTTATAACCACTTAATTAAATATCCTCCATGGGTTTTTTTTGGTATCAAGCTTGCGATTACCTATCTACAAAACCTTAAAAAATCCTCGATACTAAGAGGTTCTGTGAACCGGAACGACATCAAATTGATTCTTCAACACCATTTAAACCCTCTTCATGCGTACTGTAGGCTTATTGATATCGGTATACAGCGGAAGAGGGCTCGATTACTTTCAATTCGCTACGAAAAGTTATTGAAAGCAGTTTTATACCTCCGCTCCCTTGATGCACTTAACGGAGAGATACCATGATTACCATAAAAGACTTACGATGGATACCACTTCTTTTGTTGTTACTCACAACCCGTCTTGCGTTTGCCCTCCAGGCGCCTCAAGAACAGATGGTGGTAGTAGGTCACCTCTCATATGTGGAAGGGGAACTTTTGCGCTATGTGCATGATAGTGAAGAGTGGGTTGCAACTGAGCAAGATACTCCATTTGGTATAGATGACATAGTGCATGCTTCTGAAAACGCGAAGGCTGAAATCGTTGTGCCAAACAATACCTTGATCAGAATTGGCAGCAACACAAAAATCCAAACCATTACCCTAGGAAGCGATCTGACGGAAGTTGCTATTAGCAAAGGAATAGCAAGAGTGTACAATAAAAGTTCTACCACCATAGTAAAAGCCAAAACACCCTTTGGCTACGTGGAGGCACCACCACTCACCACGTTCGAGGTGCAGGTAAAGGAAGAATCGACAGAGATACGTTCACTGAAAGGTAAAATCAGCTTTTTTCACCTTGTTGACAATGCCAGGTATGAAGTGGTAGCCGGCTTGTCATCCCTCATCGCAGGGGACCAACGCATCTCAGCGGGTGAGGGTATGGTGGATGAGAGTTGGAATTCCTGGAATGTAAAAAGGGATACTTTTTGGAAAAGGCGCGTGGAGGTACAAGGTGATTCAACAGACTATCTTCCTGAACAGCTCCACTACGGAGCATATACCCTGGAAGAAAATGGAAACTGGGAGAAAGTCTACTACGAGGGGAGCTACCAGTATCTCTGGCGACCATTGTATGTCTCTTCCGGATGGGCTCCCTTTACCGTAGGAAGGTGGATAACACTCTATGAGGATCATTGCTGGGTTCCCTTTGAACCATTCGGGTATTTAACACACCACTATGGTAACTGGGTGTTTATTGAAAGATATCACCGTTGGTACTGGGCTCCTCCCGTACGCTATCTACGGATTGAGGTGGGTCCATCATTTGGTATCGATTGGGGATGGTACCCCGGGTTGGTATACTGGATTCATAGGGATAGCTTTATAGGGTGGATACCACTGGCACCTTGTGAAAGATACTTCTGTCACCGCTTCTGGGGTCCACGCTCAGTTATTATCAGTAATCCCACTTCCCATACACTACATGTGAATAACTTTAAATACAGGAATCACTCGGTTATGGTCGAGAGGAGGGATTTTTATAAGAGGAGCAACTATCGCCATGGAGTAAGTAAAAACAGACATCAAGACACCCTTGCGAACGGTTTCTATGAAAAAGCAGTAAGCCATGAGAGCATGACAACGCATCTGAGGAAACATGATGAGGGATTCAAGTCCATAGATGCCCATGGTCGTGGAACGCCCCTCCGCTCATCTACGAATAGCATACGGCCGAATGAATTACTAAGAAGTAAATTCTTACCACGGGAAAAGGCTATCACGGGAGGACGAAATGAAAACCTTAAAGATCGGGGTCTGGCATCACCTACCTTTACCCGGTTTTCTGGTAATAGTAGCAGGGTTCATTCGGTAAGAGGCATAAGCGAGGGAGGATACCAGAGGGCATTTAAAAGTCAGCACTACCTCAACCAGCGTACTACTATCGGGCGGGGAGGTATACAGGCACAATCCAATTTCCATGGCAGAGGCACCAGGCAAACTCATCTCAAGGGAAGATAGGTAAATTACACTATACTACAACAGGAAAGGGTGTATCTATGAGATATCATTTCCATCGGGCTTTTCCAATAGTAATTACCATCCTCGCGGTGAAACTTATACCTATCCATGCAGACCAGATAAGGGTAATCGAATTTCATGCCCCCTCACTCTATGGACAGCATTATGCTGCAGGATTTGATAGAGGGTATGCTGCCGCCTGGAATGCCTACCGCACCGGTGACGAATTGCACCGATGGATACGCGACTGGAGTGATTGGGTCATTACTAATCCAGCGTACGTGAGAGGATACCAGGAGGGAGTAAACCAGGCGCGACAGGATGCGGGGTTTATGGAAGAAGAATAGAGAGGTGACACACCCTAAGATGGTCTTTCCTCAAAAAGTGGTAACTTCTCTTGTTGTTACTACCACCGTTCGTAGGTAACAATTTTTTTCAGCGGAAGACGATTCTTCTTCACCCGTGATGGATTCTTAGGATAGCCAATGGGCAGTAGTCCCACCACCCGTAGGTGAGGTGGAATGCCGAGTAACTCTTTAACCTGGGCTTCATCAAATGCACCAATCCAGCATGTTCCCAATCCATCAGCAGTAGCACAGAGGGTGATATGATCGATAGCGATCGCAACATCTATCGGATAACAAAGCTGTCCACAGGCCATCAGGTGATTGTCAGTCTCTGCACAGCAGGCAAGCACTACAGGTGCTTCACCTACGAACTTCTGCCCCATCGCGGCTACTGACAGTTGCCTTCTCATTGCCGGATCACGCACCACAATGAAACGCCATTCTTGCCTATTGCTTGCAGACGGGGCAAGTCGTGCAGCCTCGAGCAGCCGAGAAATCATTTCTTCAGGCAGCTCTTTGCTCTTAAACGCCCTCACACTCTTTCGGTGAGCAATAGCTTCGTAAACATCCATAACAAATCCTCCTGTCGGAATACCCACTTGTATGGAGGCTGTTGAAAAATGTTCAGATGCAAGGC
>CAYYOQ010000307.1:0-3189 GCA_964473235.1 uncultured Thermodesulfobacteriota bacterium
TCTTCACGGTAAGTGAAGATCCCCGCAGGAAGAAGTACTACCTGTTAGAAATGTTTCCCTATCCCTCAGGTAGAATTCACATGGGGCACGTGAGAAACTATTCCATCGGGGACGTCGTTGCCCGCTATAAAATGATGCGTGGCTACAATGTGCTCCACCCCATGGGGTGGGATGCCTTTGGCATGCCAGCGGAAAATGCGGCGATTGAGAGCGGTGTTCACCCTGCAAAGTGGACCTATGAAAATATAGACTACATGAAGAAACAACTCAAGCGGATGGGGTTCAGTTATGACTGGGATCGGGAGGTGACTACCTGCGATGTGATCTACTATAAGTGGGAACAGTGGCTATTCTTAAGGATGTATGAAAGGGGGTTGGTGTATAAGAAGAAATCGTTTGTTAACTGGTGTGAGCGGTGCCAGACGGTGTTAGCCAATGAGCAGGTGGAAGACGGACAGTGTTGGCGCTGTGGGTCGGAGGTAATCCAGCGGGAGTTAGACCAGTGGTTTTTTAAGATTACTCATTACGCCGGGGAGTTGCTTAGCTATTGCGATACGCTCACGGGGTGGCCCGAAAGAGTGATTACCATGCAGAAGAACTGGATTGGGAGGAGTGAAGGAGCTGAAATTGATTTTCCTATTGAGGGAAAGGAACAAAAGATTACGGTCTTTACCACTAGACCGGATACCCTTTTCGGTGCGACCTTTATGAGCGTGGCACCAGAGAACCCTCTGGTGATTGAGCTCTCTCGTGGAACGGCACAAGAAGAAGCGGTACAATCTTTTGTAGACCGGATTCTCAAGCAGGATAAAATTGTCAGGTCGAAAGAAGATTTAGAAAAAGAGGGGGTTTTCACCGGTGCCTACTGTATTAATCCGGTTACCCGGTTCAAGATGCCTATCTATGTGGCTAACTTTGTCCTGATGGAGTATGGTACCGGGGCAGTGATGGCTGTTCCTACCCACGACCAGCGTGATTTCGAATTCGCGGAGAAGTATGGGTTGGCGCGAGTGGTGGTAATTCAGCCTGAGGGAGCAGAGCTTCTCCCGGAGATAATGACCGAAGCCTACCTGGGCGAAGGGGTCATGGTTAATTCAGGACCCTTTAATGGGATGAATAATCTTGACGCCATGGGTGCAATTGTTGAGCACTTAGAAAAGAAAGGACTGGGGAGAAAGACCATCAACTACCGACTTAAAGACTGGGGTATTTCACGGCAGCGATACTGGGGTAATCCCATCCCCATCATCTATTGTGAGCGCTGTGGAACCGTTCCAGTGCCTGATCGTGAGCTGCCAGTAATTTTACCCTATGAGGTAGAGATAAAAGGGATGGGAGATTCTCCCCTTAAGTATTGTGAGAAGTTTGTGTCAACCACCTGCCCCCACTGTGGTACACCTGCCCGCAGAGAGACCGATACCATGGATACCTTCGTTGAATCCTCCTGGTACTTCGCCCGCTACACCTGCCCACACTATGACCTGGCCCCCCTTGAGGAAAAACCACTTGAGTACTGGATGCCGGTAGATCAATATATCGGCGGTATTGAGCATGCGGTACTTCACCTCCTCTATGCCCGGTTTTTCACCAAGGCATTGAGGGATATGGGTATGATTAAGGTTGATGAGCCCTTTATGAATCTCTTAACCCAGGGGATGGTGTGTAAGGAAACGCTTCGCTGCAGTAATCACGGATGGCTCTACCCCGAGGAGGTTGAGGAGGGAAAGTGTAAACGCTGTCAACAGCCGGTTCAGGTGGGGCGCGTGGAGAAGATGTCTAAGTCAACTAAAAATGTGGTGGATCCTGAGTCTCTGATTAGCCGCTACGGTGCCGATACCGCGAGACTCTTCTGTCTCTTCGCCGCACCCCCGGAGAAGGACCTGGACTGGAGTGACCAGGGGGTAGAAGGTGCCTCCCGCTTTCTCAACCGGGTCTGGCGAATGGTAGTTGATAACCTCCCTCTTCTGAAATCCATTACACCACTTGAGGGGACACCGGAGCTTACCCCCCCGCAGAAAAAGCTTCGGCAAAAAACCCATGCTACTATAAAGAAGGTTACCAGCGATATCGAAGATCGTTTTCACTTTAATACGGCAATCAGTGCCATCATGGAATTGGTGAATGCCATTTATCAACTTGACCTCTCCCAAGAGAAAGATGAGCTGACGCACTCTGTTATTAAGGAGGCTATTGAGAAGGTAGTCGTGCTTCTTTCCCCCATTGCCCCCCACATTGCAGAGGAGCTATGGCAGAGATTAGATAAAAGAGAGAGCATCATCAGAACCCCCTGGCCTGAGTATGATGCTGCTGCTATTGCCGAGGAAGAGGTACTGATCGTGGTGCAGGTCAATGGCAAATTGAGAAGTAAGATTACCGTACCTGCTGATTCAACCGAAAAGGAGATAGAGAAGGCTGCACTTGCAGATGAGAAGACCCAAAACTGGATTGAAGGTAAAAAGATTAAAAAGATTGTGATCGCAGGTAAAAAATTGGTTAATGTGGTGGTAGAATGAAGTGTTAATAGTAACTAACTAACCCCTATCTCCTAAAGGTTTTGTTGCTATGCTTAGAAAAGTTTTGATTTTATTTTTGGGTGCCATTCTATTCGGTTCCGCAGGATGCGGGTACCATTTCATCAGTGGGGAGAGTGATGTCCTCTCGGGTGTTTCATCTATCGCCATTCCCTATTTTACCAATAAGACCTATGAGGCGGGGCTGGAACGGTTCCTTACCGAGGCGCTGGTAGATGAGTTTGTAAAAAGCAGGATGGTCGCTATCGTTGATGAGGCGAATGCAGGTGCAGTTATCAGGGGTCAGATAGAAGATTTCCAGGAAGGGGTCATTTCCTATGATAAGAATGATAGGGCATTGGAGTACCGGGCAGGGGTGAAGCTTGAGGTGACACTGGAAAGGAAGGATACCGGTGAGGTCCTTTGGAGGAATAAGGAACTCTACCACTTTGAGGACTACCGGGTTTCTTCAGAGATTTCGGTTACTGAGGCGAACAAAGAACAGGCACTGAGGAAAATTGCTGCAGAGATAGCTGAGAGAATGCATGACAGTATTGTGGAAGGATTCTGAGCTACTACTCAAGGGTGTTATTCATTAAACTATAAGCTAGTAGCGCGGCGGTCATATGTTTTTAAATTCGAAATCCGAAGCACCAAATCCTAAACAAATTCAAAGTTC
>CAYYOQ010000308.1:0-3184 GCA_964473235.1 uncultured Thermodesulfobacteriota bacterium
CCTCGGCAGGATTTCTTACAAATTTATCTGCGAGTTCGCTTTTATGCACCAGCCCATCCTGATGCACCCCTATATCTACAAAGGCACCAAAATTGGTTATATTGGTTACAATCCCTGGTAGCTTCATTCCTGTTTTTAAATCCTCTATAGTGTTAATGCCATCAGCAAAACTGAAAATTTCAAATCTATCTCTGGGGTCACGACCAGGCTTAGAGAGTTCTGACATTATATCATTTAAGGTAGGTAAGCCTACAGTATTAGTTACATACTTATTTAGCTCAATCTTCTTTCGCAGTGTTTCATCCCTCATTAGGTCTTTTACTGAGCAGTTAAGGTCTTTTGCCATAGCCTCTACAACGTGGTAGCTTTCAGGGTGGACAGCACTAGCATCAAGGGGATTTTCTCCATCTCTGATACGCAGGAAGCCTGCTGCTTGCTCAAAGGCTTTTGGCCCTAAGCCAGAAACTTTCTTGAGCTTCTCTCTGGATTTAAAAGGACCATACTCATCTCTATAGTCTACAATACTCTGAGCACGCTTTGGGCCTAGTCCTGAAACATAGGTAAGGAGTTGCTTGCTTGCAGTATTGAGCTCTACTCCGACCATATTCACACAGCTCATCACCACATCATCAAGCTTTTCTTTTAATAGTTTCTGGTCTACATCGTGCTGGTATTGACCAACACCAACAGACTTGGGATCAATTTTAACCAACTCGGCAAGAGGATCCATAAGCCTTCTTCCAATGGATACTGCACCTCTTACTGTCACATCATAATCGGGAAATTCTTTTCTAGCTACCTCTGAAGCAGAATATACGGAGGCTCCACTTTCATTCACCATCACTACTACATTGTCTCCGGAAAGCTTTAATGATCTAATAAAGGATTCTGTTTCTCTTCCTGCGGTGCCATTTCCTATAGCTATCACTTCTACTTGAAACCGTTCATAAAGACCGCTTATTGTTTTCGCTGCTGCTTCTTCTTTCTTACTCTGAGGCTCATGTGGGTAAATAGTGTCATGATGTAGAAGTTTACCCTGGCTATCCAGACACACTACCTTACACCCTGTGCGAAACCCAGGGTCAATTCCCATTACCCTCTTTTGCCCCAGCGGAGGATCAAGTAAAAGCTGACGAAGGTTTTCCGCAAACACCCTGACTGCCTCTTCATCAGCT
This sequence comes from uncultured Thermodesulfobacteriota bacterium, assembly GCA_964473235.1. GTDB lineage: Bacteria > Desulfobacterota > WTBG01 > WTBG01 > WTBG01 > CAYYOQ01. The sequence continues at coordinate 1,176 of CAYYOQ010000308.1, forward strand.
CTCTGTTTTGAGACAGCTTGAATTTCGTTTTCCATAGAGGAAGATAAAAGCCTTTTATAGCTATCATGCACAGCCATTTTTACCTGTTCTGAGGATGTAGTGTTATTTTTTACAAACTGATTTTCCAGAATTGGTAATGCATCCTTTTCCTCAGGGAGAATGTGTAATGTTAAGAAAGACTCTTCTTCTCCACGCATCATTGCAAGAAGCCTGTGCGATGGAATTTTTTTGATAGGCTCTTCCCATTCAAAGTAGTCCTTGTATTTAATAGCCTTTTCCTCTTTCCCGGTAACAACTTTTGCCCTTATAATGCCTTTCTCTGCAAAAAGCCCACGGATTTTACCCCTTGCCTCCTGGTCTTCGTTAACCCACTCAGCAATAATATCCCTTGCTCCTTGAAGAGCATCTTCTACAGTCTCAACACCTTTTTCCCTATCAATGTATTTCTTGGCTTCTTCAAAGGGGTCGATATCACCCTGTTCGAACAAAAGCTCTGCAAGAGGTTCAAGGCCCTTTTCCTTTGCGACAGTTGCTCTAGTGCGACGCTTTGGCTTGAAAGGAAGATAGATGTCCTCAAGGACTGACATGGTTTCTGCTGCCATTATCTTCACTTTCAGTTCATCTGTCAGTAACTCCCGCTCCTCTAAAGATTTCAGTATTGCCTCACGCCTTTTATCAAGCTCCTTAAGCTGCTTTAATCTGTCACGGATGACAGTAATGGTTACCTCATCCAAGCTGCCTGTGACTTCTTTCCGATAGCGTGCAATAAATGGAATAGTCGCATCTTCTTCAAGAAGCTGAGCGGTTGTTAACACCTGCTTTTCTTTGAGCTTTAATTCTTTGGCGATCTTAGTAATATGTTCCTTATTCATAAGTACCTCAAGCATGTCTTATAATAAAGGTATGTCAATGAACTTTAAAAAATCTTATAATGAAAGTCAAACAATTTACTCAGCTTGGCTTATCCTTTATCCATAGGTTATTCCGTGGTATAAGGAATATATGCTAATCAAGGAATAAACGATTGGAAAAGGCGAACTCCATTGGTAAGAAAATGATTGAAGATAAGATAGGGCATGCGCAGGAAAAGGGGGACGTTGGTTCTTAAAACAACTTAAAATAAATATCAGATAATTAGCTGCAAACCAGTGGTGGCTACATCGTAGCCCTCTACAGTGTTGACTTCTACAGGAATGTATCTTTCATCATCAGGCAAAGCTTCAAGCCCTGCCGGTAAAATTAGTAAAAAAGTCAAGATGGTTTTTTCATTAATATAGAACTGGCCTAGTTTAATAAGTTCATTGGAAATTATCTTTACTTCAGAGGTCTGATCAAAATCGACTGAATCATCGTATGAGACAATGAGCATAAAGAGAGGCAGACACAAAAGACGGGATTGGAAAGCTATTTCGGGTTCGCACTGGACCAACGGCGGCGGAATAGCCTGTGTTAAACTAGTGTGAGAAAAAACGACTAAAGCAACAATCAAAGCAATCATTAATCTTTTCATCACCATGTCTCAATTTAAAGAAATGGACAAGAACTCGCTTTTAGAAAATATTATAGCAAAGTTCCAACTGTTTGTCAATTAAAAAGAAATCATAAGATGTGCAACTGCACTTTTAAGATGTTAAGTGGAATAAATGATATCCTTCTCGGTCATTAGAATGTTAAGGCTGTATTTAATTCCTCCTTTTTGGTATGCAAAACAGAATATCTATTCTACGTCCCATTTATCATTTTCAAAATCCCATTAATCAAATACTACCCACAGATTTCATCGACGAGGCAAAATAATTATTAGAGGGTATTTTCTCATAACCCTGCATCTGATACGACCCATTTTCATGATTTTATCAATAAAATCATCAGACGCTTGAAATAAATACCCTCATTACTTATCACTCACTACTCAGTTCTCACCATTCGCTATTTACGATTTACTATTTAATGTCTGAACGAAAACCCTCTCACACTACATCGGCTGTCATTTCGAAGGAGCGAAGCGA
>CAYYOQ010000309.1:0-3152 GCA_964473235.1 uncultured Thermodesulfobacteriota bacterium
AGATGTACCCCAAATTGAATCTTCTACCTTTCATAACTATACTAATTAATGTATTCTACTTGCCGTTTTTAAACTAGGTACTCAAGACACCAGACCATAAATGTAGGCCATCGAGGCTATTCTGCCTTTAACTTCTTCAATTCCTCGGTCAGCTTAGGAACTATCTTAAAAAGGTCATCACAAATCCCATAATCACACTTACCAAAAATAACCGCTTCCGGATCCTTATTAATGGCCACAATGTATTTGGAAGTCCCCATTCCCGCAAAGTGTTGTATGGCACCTGAGATACCACAGGCAATGTAGAGGTTAGGAGATACCACTTTACCAGTCTGTCCCACCTGGTCAGACTGTGGTCTCCACCCCGCATCCACCGCTGCCCTGGAGGCACCAACGGTTGCATTGATCACTTCCGCCATTTCTTCAAGGATCTTAAAGTTCTCAGTACCTTTTATTCCACGCCCGCCAGAAATAATGATTTCTGACTCGGTAAGATCCAGCTTTGCCCCCGCCATCTTAACTACCTCAAGCACCTTAGTCCGAATGTCAGCTGGGCTCACTTGAGCAGCAACCTTAATTACCTCTGCCTTACGTGATGGATCTGGCTGACTGGGAATAATTACATTGGGCCGAACGGTGGCCATCTTAGGCGTGGCATCTGAAAATCCCACCTCCGCATAGGCCTTTCCCGCATACATCGGTCTCTTTACCACAAACTGATTATTTCCATCCAGTTTAATCTCGGTACAATCTACCGCCAAACCCGTCCCTAACCGTGCGGCAACTCGAGGAAAGAGATCCTTACCGGTCACGGTAGCACCACCGAGCAGAATTGAAGGCTGGTGCTGCGTTACCAGATCAACGAGCGCCTTAGCATATCCTTCCGTAGTATAGCTTTTAAGCAATTCCTGCTCAACCACATACACCTTTTGTGCTCCATAGTGACCGCACTTTTCCGCCAGTGCTTCCACCTGATGCCCTATAATGACTGCACAGAGCTCTTCCCCCAGCTTGTCAGCCATCTTCCGTGCCTCACTTAAAATTTCAAAGGTTGCCTTCCTTAAACTGGTTCCATCAATGTGTTCCGCAAATACCCAAATTCCTTTTGCCATGGTCATACTCCTTTCATAATCTTATAGTACCTTTGCCTCTTCTCTGAGCAATTTTGCAAGTTGTGGTGCCGTCTCTTCTGCCGACTCTCCCTTAATCATTGTTCCTGCTTTTCTCGTGGGGGGAGAGGTCATTTTAAGCATCTTAGTCTTGGCACCGGCTGCCCCAACCTCAGCTTGATTCAAACCCAGGTCAGCAACCTTGATCGATTTTATTTCCTTCTTCTTAGCCTTCATAATACCAGGGAGGGACGCATAGCGAGGTTCATTTAAACCCTTCTGCGCTGTTAAAACACAAGGCAGAGGAACCTCTATAATCTCCTCTCCTCCCACAATCTGCCGGCTTACCTTTGCCTTTTTCTTATCTTCAGATATCTCAACTTTAGTAACAATCGACACCTGGGGTATACCTAACAGTTCGGAAAGTGCTGACCCCACCGTCGCAGCATCATCATCGATCGCCTGCTTCCCACAGAAGATCAGGTCACCTCCCATACCTTTTATGGCAGCTGCCAGCGCTTTAGCAGTACTAAAGGTATCTCCACCCTCAAATGCGGGATCATCTAAGTGAACTGCCTTATCTGCACCCATGGCCAGTCCAGTCCTGATAGCATCAACCGCCCGTGCAGGACCCACACATACAATAGTTACTGTACCTCCCAGCTTTTCCTTTATTCTTAAGGCTTCTTCCACACCATACTCATCGTAAGGATTGATCACAAATTTGATATCACTCTCAACAATCCCCAATCCATCTGGCCTCACGCGAATTTGGGCTTCTGTATCTGGAACTTGTTTCATACACGCAATAATGTTCATAACCACATCCTCCCTCTTTCTTTATTTAACTTTTTGACTTGATGATACCCTTAATAAATATATCGCTTATCTGCGTGGCAGATTCCTGCACACTGTATCTTCTGCTCGTCGAAAGTACCCAATACCGCCCCATCTCATCCAAGGCTCCAAAAAAAGCCCTCTTTGTTATACCGGTATTAATATCTTCCTTAAAAATTCCCTTCTCCTGACCTTCTCTTATGATAGTGGAGAAGATATTGAGGTACTCAATGTAGTGATCTTTTACATACTCCCTCATAAATTTACTGCTCTGTCGCAACTCCACCTGAGCCACTTCCGCCCACTCCTGGTTTTCAGTAATCATATTCAGGTGCTGAAAGGCAAACAGCCGTATTTTCTCTATAGGGTCATGGCATTTGCTGAGTTCCCTCTTCATATTATCAATCATCTTCCTCATCTCACTCTCAAAGACTGAAATCAGGATATCATCTTTATTTTTAAAATAGAGATAGATCGTTCCATCGGCTACCACTGCCTCTTTAGCTATCTCTGAAACACGAGAATTATAGAAACCTTTTTTTGCAAATACCTTAAGTGCAGCTCTGATGATTCGCTCGTGTTTGTCTTCACTTTTCATGTAATCATTTTTCATAACTAATCAATTATTATGAATAATTTGAAACAAATAGAAAATGAATGATTATTCATTCAGATAATTAACATACCACTTGTTTAGCTGTCAAGTTTTATTTGACCTTTTTAAAGATCAAGTATTCACATCTGAGAATAAGCGACACCGAAGAGATTATCAACGAACTCCTCACCAGTAAAATAGAGCTAGGAATCATTGGTGCAAAAATTAGTCACTCTCGCCTCTACTACCTCCCCTTCGTAGAAGATGAGTTGATTGTGGTAGTTCCGCGAGGCCACCGCTGGTGGAAAAAACGCCTATAGGTATACAAGAACTGTGTGATGAACCATTCATCATGCGAGAGGCAGGTTCCGGTACTCGAATCAGTATGGAGAAAAGATTGGAAGAAATCGGTATTACATCGAATGATCTAAAGATCATTGCCGAAGTAGGAAGCACCACTGCGGTGAAGCAAGCCATCAAAGCCCATCTCGGGATATCACTTATCTCAAAGAGGGCGGTTGAAGAAGAAATCAGATTACAGCAATTCAGAAAAGTTCCCATAAAAAAGGTTGAATTTAAGCGAACCTTCTTTATTATTCAAGATAAAAAGA
>CAYYOQ010000310.1:0-3130 GCA_964473235.1 uncultured Thermodesulfobacteriota bacterium
CGGATCTGATCTTCCCCCACCATGAGAATGAAATCGCTCAGTCTGAGGGCGCGACGGGAAAACCTTTTGTCCGTTACTGGATGCACAATGGCTTCGTGAACATCAATCAGGAAAAGATGTCAAAATCGCTGGGTAATATCTTTACCATCCGAGAAATTCTCGAGCACTATTATCCGGAAGCCCTTCGGGTTTTTCTCCTCTCTCACCACTATCGCAGCCCTGTAGATTTCTCAGATCAGAATCTTAATGAGGCCCAGATGGCTTTAGATCGGCTGTACGCGTTGCTAAAAGACTTGAAGGAAACGAAGGGTAGGGGAAGCTCATTTTCTCATCCAGGTGAGGAAGCAGTGCTCAGTCAGGTGAGGACTTTACCGGAGATGTTTGAAGAGGCCATGGACGACGATTTTAATACAGCCTCTGCCCTAGGGGTGCTCCATCGTATCACCCGAGAACTCAACCGGGGATTGGCTCAAGCAAAAAAGGGAGATGAGATAGGTTTCTCCTCTGCCCTCTGTGATGAGGCGGCAAAAACCATTACCGCCATGGGAACTATTCTGGGTATTCTCACCAGTGATCCTGAGGAGTATTTTACCAAGAAACAGGAAAAGGGGATGAAGCAGGTTGGTGTGAGCGAAGAAGAGATCCTCGCACGGATTGAGGAGAGAAGGATTGCGAGGGAGAAAAAGGAGTGGAAGAAGGCTGACCTCATCAGACAAGAGCTACTCGCTCATGGCATCCTGTTAGAAGATACTTCCCAGAGAACGATCTGGAAGGTAAAATAACTCGTACGTAACCTTACCCCGTCTCACCGCCCACTATGCCTCCTTTCAGTATTGTCACCACCTTTGAACCGCAAGGTGATCAACCCCAGGCAATAGAGAAGCTGAGTAGAGGAGTACTTAAGAGGGAGAAACACCAGGTGCTCCTTGGTGTCACCGGTTCAGGTAAAACATTTACCATGGCCAAGGTGGTAGAGCGGATTCAGAAACCTACCTTGGTGATTGCCCCCAATAAGACCCTGGCAGCGCAACTCTATGGAGAGTTTAAGGAGCTCTTTCCCCATAATGCGGTAGAGTTTTTTATCAGTTACTACGACTACTACCAGCCTGAAGCGTATCTGCCTGCGACGGATACCTACATTGCCAAAGATGCCTCCATTAATGATGCGATTGATAAGATGCGCCATTCTGCTACTCGTTCCCTCTTGGAGAGGAGAGATGTGATCATTGTGGCGAGCGTATCCTGCATCTATGGTTTGGGTTCACCAGAAGAGTATAAGGGCATGCTGGTGTTATTTCAAGATCAGGTGGAGGTTTCAAGGGATGAGATGCTCAAAAAGCTGGTGGAGATACAGTATGAGAGGAATGACTATGACTTTTCACGAGGTACCTTTCGCGTGAGGGGGGAGGTGATTGAAATCTTTCCTGCCTATGAAGAAGATCGAGCGATACGGGTAGAATTTTTTGGCGATACCATAGAGGTAATATCAGAGATTGACCCTTTGAGAGGAAAGGTGATGGGAAAGCTCAATAAAGTTTCTATTTACCCTAACAGCCACTACGTCACGGGGAAAGAGAAATTGGAAGCCGCCATCAGAGCAATACGAGAAGAACTCAAGAAGAGGTTAGAAGAGCTCATCTCCCAGAATAAGTTACTCGAGGCCCAGCGACTTAGGGAGAGAACCAGCTTCGATTTAGAGATGATGGAGGAAATAGGCTACTGCACAGGTATAGAGAATTACTCTCGCCATCTGGATGGCCGGAAAGCGGGAGAGCCGCCGGCGGTACTACTCAATTATTTTCCCCCTGATTTTCTTCTCTTCATTGATGAGAGCCATATCACCGTCCCTCAACTCTACGGGATGTATCGGGGAGACCGCTCACGGAAGGAAACCTTGGTAGAATATGGATTTCGTCTCCCCTCTGCCCTTGACAATCGACCCCTCACGTTTGAAGAGTTTGAACATCAGGCAAACCAGGTAATCTATGTATCGGCAACTCCAGGGGAGTATGAGATTGAGAAGAGCCATAAAAAAGTAGTTGAGCAGGTTATCAGGCCCACTGGATTAGTTGATCCTCAGATTGAGGTACGACCTGCCACTCATCAGGTAGATGACCTCTTGGGTGAGCTGAAAACACAGATTGAGAGAAAGGAAAGAACACTGGTGACTACGCTCACCAAGCGCATGGCAGAAGATCTCACTGACTATTATGCTGATCTTGGTATAAAGGTAAAATATCTCCACTCAGATATCAACACGTTGGAGCGGGTCGAGATTATAAGAGACTTACGTCTGGGCGTATTTGATGTGCTCATTGGGATTAACCTTTTACGGGAGGGGCTGGATCTGCCGGAAGTTTCTTTAGTTGCCATCCTGGATGCAGACAAGGAGGGGTTCTTAAGGTCGGAGAGGTCACTCATTCAGACCTGTGGTCGGACGGCGCGCAATGTGGCGGGGAGGGTACTCATGTATGCGGATAGCGTTACCCAGTCAATGAAGAGAACCATCGATGAAACAAACCGCCGCAGGCGATTGCAGGAAAAATTCAACCAGCAGCATGGGATAACCCCGGAAACCATTAAGAAATCGATACAGGATATCTTAGGTTCTATCTATGAAGCCGATTACTATACGCTCTCTCTTGCCGCAGAAGAGGGAGGGTACATTGCTTTAGGTGAGATTCCTCGAAGGATTGAGAAGTTGCAGAAGGAGATGCGAGTAGCAGCAGAAGAGCTAGAATTTGAGCGAGCAGCAGAGCTGAGAGATGAGATTAAGAGGCTTGAGGCAATGGAGTTGAGTTATCGTGGGTGAATACCTAGGATATTTTTACATTTTTACAATTAATCACTATCTGCTCAAGTTGTAATAATGGTTTTTAAGAAGAGTGATGATGACAAGTTATAAATGACAAATGAAACCTAGAGGTCAAGTGATGAAAAGATTTATGATCTTGAAGAGAGGACGGCCTTATTTGGGTTTACGTTGAACTTTGGATTTTTTCATTTGAAATTATATGTATAATACAGTATCTTAATCCTCGTGCCGGCGTGGTGAAACTGGTAGACGCACGGGACTCAAAATCCCGCGGGCCACAAGCCCATGAGAGTTCGATCCTCTCCGCCGGCACCA
>CAYYOQ010000311.1:0-3116 GCA_964473235.1 uncultured Thermodesulfobacteriota bacterium
GCTCCAAAGGCTGGTCAGCGTTTATCCCTCCTGACTCTCTCATAAACTCCTCTTCGTGCTCCAAGAAATACGTGTAGAGCTCCTTTAAAATTTTGGAGGCTTTGATAAAATTAGCATACACTACTGTAGCAAAATAAACCTCTTGGTAGAGGAACTCGCGCAGTTTCACCGTTGCCTCCAAAAAAACAGGGCTCAGAGAAATGACACAGCCGTCTGCCTTCAGCGCAACTTCAATCACATCCATCACCATGGCATTAATCCTGCGCGAGTGAGAATTGCCCACCACCTTGATGCACTCTTGAGGAAGATCCTGCGGGGAAATCACCTCTGCCCTGATCGCATCATCGATGTCATGATTCACATAGGCAATAATATCCGCGACCCTCACGATCTGTCCCTCTAACGTTTCCGGCATGATATCAGCCTGGGCAGAGATAATCTCCCCCTCCCCTTTTGAATGCTTAAGAATACCGTCTCGAACCTCATGGGTTAAATTAAGCCCTCTACCATCTTTCTCCACCATGTCTACCACCCGCAAGCTCTGCTCAGGGTGGCGAAATCCACCTGGGAAGATCTCATTGAGCACTGCCTCACCCGCATGGCCAAAAGGGGTATGACCAAGGTCATGGCCCAGTGCGATCGCCTCGGTTAAGTCTTCATTTAATCGCAATGACCGTGCAATAGTCCTTGCAATCTGTGAGACCTCGAGGGTATGGGTCAAACGAGTACGATAGTGGTCACCGGTGGGGGCGAGAAACACCTGAGTCTTGTGCTTTAACCTCCTGAAGGATTTTGAATGTAAAATACGGTCCCGATCATGCTGATAGGCAGGACGTAGCTTACACTCCGTTTCAGGTACCATTCTCCCCCTGGTTTCAGCGCTGAGCTTGGCATGAGGTGAAAGCCGTGCCCTCTCCTCTTGCTCTAGCATCTCACGAATAGTCATCTTTCGCCCACTTTCAGTAACAACCTTCACACTACCCCCCACACTACACCTGCACTGTTAGGCCCCTGGTAAGGAAGCCGCGCTATATTTTTAACCCCGGCCCTGTCCAACATTTTCTTAAACTGAGATTCTGGATAGGATTGTCCCTTAAGGGTATTAATCAGCATATTGAGAGAAAAAAGGGCAGGGAAAAGAGGACGATCACAGCTATCTTCCAAAATAAAATCGTGGATAAAAATGAAACTACCTGGGGTAAGCACCGAAACGGTTTTTGCGATAATCTTCTCACAATCCTCTGGCCCCTCAGCATGGAGGATCTGAGATAACCAGGCAGCATCATAACTACCCTCAATATCTTCCTCAAGATAGTTGCCTGCCATAAACTTAATACGTTCCTCTAAGCCATACTGCTTCACGGTGCGCCGGGCAAAAGGCTCGGTAGCGGGGAGATCAAAAATAGTTGCCCGAAGCCGAGGATGGGCGAGGCAAAAATGAATCGCGTAGGTTCCAGGTCCTCCTCCCAGATCAAGGAGATGGGTTTTCCCTCTAAGGTCAATCTGGGATGCGAGCTGGGGAGCACTGGCCATGGCAAGGTTATACATCCCCATGAGGAAGCTCTCCAACTCCTCTTCATCACGACGTGGTCCCTCTCTGATCGGTTTTCCACTCTTCACGGCGAGCGGCAACTGAGACCAGGCATCCATGAGATAGTGGTGGTGGAGTATCATATAGCCGACATACTGAGGCGAGGTTTTGACAAGAAAGGATTGACTCTCGAGGGTATTGGCGAAGCAATGTGCCTGCTTTATTAGAAGACCCATGGCGGCAAGCGCATTGAGCAACATAGCAACGCCCCTCGCCTTACCACCGATCCGCCGCGCAACTTCCTCAACGGTAAGGTGCTCATCACCAATCTTCGTGAATACCTCTAGTCTCACCCCTGCCTGGAGGGTACAGGTTTCCCAGTACATTCCTGAAGTCTCAAGCAGCTTTTCGGAAGTCCATTCACCTTTGTCTCTCATGGTGTGCGAGTCCCCTTTGCCAAAAGTTCTGAAACAATCTTTTCAGTTTTATCACTGCTTCCTATAGTCTCAGGATAGAGGATGTGTACCAGTTCACGGAGCACTCTGTGCTCCATCTCATCCTGTTGTTTAAACATATCACCTTGAGCATTATTCTCTATAAGGATGCAGATAAGATCAAAATCCCTCTGTCGTATCCGGTCAAGACTGTTCGGTGACAACATCTCTTCACCTCTAAAAAGGCTAAAGCTACTTCCCGAACTCAATGGATCATACCTTTCATTCCCCAGAATCATCAGCTCTATCTGGGGCACCCCAAGCTTTTCCAACCACTTTTTAGCAACCTTTCCTATTTTTTTTTGGAAGTGGCGTACCTACTTTAACCGTTCCCAAGTCATACCTGCAACTGAAGCCTCTATACTCTTTTACTTTCAAAGAAGCTACCCCTCATCCTCAGGGAAATCCTTGACCTGAAAGTTTCCCTGTTCCATAGCGAGGTATCCCCCCTTGAGGGAAGTCCAGCAGGGGAGTACAATAAAATACTTATTACCATCATACTCTCTGACCATTGCCTGATGGGAGTGACCGCAGATAATCAATTCACACCCTTGCGCAAAGGCATCTTTAATGGCATCTTCTGAAAACTGGAGTCGCCATGATTCCTGTGATTCAATTACCTGTTTACTCTTAAGCATAAACCTTTTTGCAAGCGCATTTTCTATACAACCAGGGAGCACCGCATCCAATACCCGGTACACTGGCCACTTTGTTCTCCGGTACCGCTGGAACGCAATATCATTGGTATAGAGAAGATGTCCGTGCGTCAAAAAAAGATGCTTGCCCTGAAATGCAACTGTTTTTTGCTCACCCCAATATTCTATCCCGTATCGAGAGAGTACCTTTCTCCCCAAGAGGAGGTCACGGTTACCGATTAGGAATCCCACCGTGGAACCGTTACGGGTTAATCGAGCGAGGGCATCAAAAATCACTCGATTATCTTCCATGACCCCCCTGTTATTTGCCCAATAGTCAAAGAGATCTCCCAGGATAAAGAGATCTCCACCACTCTGCTCGACCATCCTAATAAATGAGAGCAATAAATCTCTCTTGAGTGAATCTTCTCGCTCCAGATGAACATCAGCTATGAA
>CAYYOQ010000312.1:0-3091 GCA_964473235.1 uncultured Thermodesulfobacteriota bacterium
TGGCTTCTAGCGCTATTAATTTCAATTACTTACAAGATTTGCTGTTGAATTTGAGCTATACTGCACGGCGGAAGCATTTTGGTGAAAGATTTCTTCTAGAACACTTTTTAATATCTTCTGCATCTGGTGGTGCATTTCTGCTACGACCCTTTCTGCTTTATGTTTTCCAAAATGTTTATCATAGAGATTCTCATTTACCCCTTTTATAAAAGGTTTCCCACTCGTGATGAGCTCATTAATATCTGTTACTATCTCCTCGTTTCCACCAATGCAATACTCGAACCACACCTGATAATTCTCTGGTGTCAAGGAAACTTTCCACTGCCCCATAGTCAGAATGACTTTTTTAGCAATGTCAGTGGTTATTTCAAATTCATTATTAAGTGAAAGCATGCTACCTCCTTTTTTACTGTCGTAGGTTATTGATGGGTATCGGTTTCTCTAGTGAAAACTTAAATAATAAATTTCAATGCACGCTATTATTTATTTTAAGCTTGCTATCGACCTCTCATAGTATTTAACTGCAATATATACCCTCCCCCACAATTCGACAGCGTTAGATAGTTAAAACTCAGATTGCCCATATCACCATAAAAATCTCTTTGCTTTTCGGTAAATAAATCATTATAGTAAAAAAACTGAGTAATGAGTTCCGAACGATGAGAAAAAGCAATTCGCTACCCAGTACTGGTTTCTCGTTTTTCATCACTATCTTCTTAGCATGTGTAAGATTATGAGCTTATCCCAGGCATTTTTTTTAGGTGTTATTCAGGGACTCACTGAGTTTCTCCCTGTCAGCAGCTCCGCACACCTAGCGATTTGTCAACATCTTTTTAGGTTAACAGATAATTTTCTTTTTTTTGATATCGCCCTTCATTGTGGTACGCTCCTCTCAGTGACTATTTTCTTACGAAAAGAGATCCTCGCCCTGACCAAGGGAACCCTTTCTTTCCTCCTACACCGATTGAGAGGTCAGATGAGCACCATTGATGTGCAGGAGAGAACAATGGCGAGACTGGCCGGCTTAATGGTGATTGCACTTATTCCTACTGCCGCCATTGGTCTGCTGTTACATGATGTAGTAGAATATTTTTTTCAGTCGCTGAAATCGGTAGGAAGTTTTCTTCTCATTACAGGCATTATCCTGTGGATAACCAAAACAATTACCCAAGGTAAAAAAGATATTGCTACCTTGACTACCGCAGACGCATTCATTATCGGGTGCGCACAGGGACTAGCGGTTGCTCCCGGTATCTCGCGCTCCGGTGCCACCATTGCATGTGGACTATTAAGAAATCTCGAAAAGGAAGCCGCCGTGCGGTTCTCTTTTCTTCTCTCTATACCTGCGATCATTGGTGCAACGATAGTAGAGTGGAAAAATCCCTCTTTTGAAAACACTGCATTCCTGCATATGATACTAGGAGCCTTGACTGCTGCCTTGACAGGATACATTGCGCTAAAAATACTCATCGGCATGGTTAAGAAAGGGCACCTCTATTATTTTGCTCCCTATTGCTGGGTACTAGGAGGTATGACCATTATTCTTTCCTTTATGGTTTCATGAATTCATTCACCACTGGTGATTGCATATGGTACTCAATAAATGCGCTATCGGCATTGATATAGGTGGAACTAATATCGAAATTGCCCTGGTCACCCCTGCAGGTGAGCTCAAAGGTACTCATGCCCAGCCCACTCATGCTGAACTAGCCATAACCCGTATCATGGAAAATATTGCCGAGGGCATTGTGCACCTCCTTAACGCACAAAAGCTTTCCAAAGAAGAAGTACTGGGTATCGGCTTGGGTACACCCGGATTTTTATCCCTTGATGCAGGGGTGGTGCGTTTCTCCCCTAATCTCCCTACCGCCCAGGAAACACCGGTGGTAAAGCTCTTACAAAATCTGATCGAACTTCCGGTATATTTGGAGAATGATGCAAACGCTGCCGCCATCGGCGAACATTGGAGAGGGGCCGGGCAGGGTGTAGACAACCTACTTTGCATTACTCTTGGAACAGGCGTAGGATCAGGTTTTATCCTTAAAGGGAAGATCTGGCACGGGAGCAATGACTTCGCCGGTGAATTAGGACATACTGCCCTCGTTCCCGATGGTCTCCCCTGCAAATGTGGGAGGAAAGGATGTCTTGAAGCATATGTATCAGCTACCGGTATTGTAATACGCACTCAGCGAGCACTTAATGAAGGAAGACCTTCTTCTCTTAAGAAATTGGCAGTCAGTGAACACACACCTCTTACTTCCCTTGTCATCTACGAACATGCCAAACAAGGGGACCGACTGGCACGGGAGATCTTTGAGGAAACTGCTCGGTATTTAGCCATTGCCCTGGCCAACGTTTTAAATCTGCTTGATCTGGAAATGATTATTATCGGGGGGCAGGTGGCAGAGGCAGGGGAGTTGTTGTTAGCTCCCACCGTCCACGAGGTACACAAGAGGGCCATCAGGACACATTACTACCCTACTCCTATCATACCGGCAAAACTGGGAAAACTCGCAGGCATCATGGGTGCGGCTAAAATGGTGTTTGACCACATCTTGTAAGTACAGATGCTGGATGCTAGATACTAGATACTGGATGCTAATCGAGGGAGAGAAGAAGATTAGTTATAAAAAGTTGGAAGTATGGCAATTAGCACGTGAACTGGTCATTAACATCCATCAAATGACACTTCATGATCTGCCAAAGTATGAAATGTTTGAAGAAGCAAGCCAAATTCGCCGTTCAATTAAATCCGTAAAATCAACCATCGTAGAAGGTTATGGCAGACGACACTATAAACAGGAATTTATACGATTTCTCCATTATGCAATTGCTTCAAATGATGAAACCATCGATCATCTTGAAACACTTTTTGACACTGAATCACTTAAGGATAGCGCGCTGTACGAGATAATTCATGAAAAGCTTGAAATTCTGGGTAAGAAACTGAATCTGTTTATTCAATCAGTAGAGAAAGCACATATAAGTGAACGATAGAGAGCAGCTAGACTATCCAGCATCTAGTATCCAGTATCTAGCATCTTCTCTTGGTTATCCTATCATATACCTCTTCCACCGTAATATCTTCTAG
>CAYYOQ010000313.1:0-3082 GCA_964473235.1 uncultured Thermodesulfobacteriota bacterium
GAAATCTCATGCAAATTCAGGGATTTCTCCAGGAGTTTACCCTAAGCAAAACCGAGGGTCGAAATGACCATAGAGCCAAAACAGGGGTTTTCGGTCGGACACTAACTAGTAGTAAAGAATACAGTTTTCAGTTGACATAGAGAGAGAGAAATATTATTTATATAAAGGCTCATGTTCTTTTGAACTAACTATTCAATTGTATCCTCTCTTTTATATAAAGGTGAAGCTTAACCCAAGGTTCTTTCTTAGCAAAGCAATAGGATAACTTACTTTCTCCCCCTACAATTAAAAAAGCCCTATTTTCCATGTGGTGACCGCAATAGAAAGGAGTATGGCATGATCAAATCTCAACTGATTACGCATGTCTCAGAGAAGGTAGGAATAAGTAATGAAGTTGCTGAACTGGCAGTCAACACAATTTTTGATACGATGACCGATGCACTCGCACGAAACGAGGGTATTGAAATCCGTGGATTCGGAAGTTTTAAAGTAAGAAGCTACGAGGGAAGAAAGGGAAGGAACCCCAAGACAGGCCAGATGATTGCGGTACAACCCAAGAAGAGGCCATTTTTTAAGGTGGGCAGGGAACTCAAGGAAAGGGTTAACAAAGGTTAATTCACTTAACTCACACAATGCGTTTAATCGATAGAGACGCGCCACCCTATCGATGCTAAGTTTTTATTACAATGCTAAAGCATTACTAACAAGTTGTTACCATAGTCTCCCCACTCGCTCATTCTAAAGGATATAATTTACTACAGGCATAACGTTCATACGTACGAATAGTCCCGGTACTTCCCTTTAGGTAAACAGAACTGGATTAGTAATTACCTTACTTCTTATCAATCTTATCACACTCAGGAATCGCAGGAGGAGGAACCAGTGAAAGAAATCACCATCCTTATCATAGATGATGAAGAAGAAATTCGCACCAGTCTATCAAAAATAGTTGAACAGTTGGAGTTAATTCCCCTCACCGCCCAGGATGGAGTAGAAGGGCTCACCCTACTCAGTTCCAAAAGGATTGACATGATCATCACTGATTTAATGATGCCCAAAATGGATGGGCTAAAATTTATTCTCAAAAGCAGGGAAATTAACCCCAAAATTCCCATTGCCGTCATTTCTGGATACGGAGATGCGAAAAATGCCACCTTTGCACTCACCAGGGGAGCTTTTAACTTTATCACCAAGCCTTTCACCATTAAGGAGGTTGAAAACGTTATTCAAAAAGGGTTACGGCTCCGAGAACTTTCCCTCGGTACTGATAAACTTCTCCAGAATATCCATAATCTCACAGAAATAGTAATCTCGAGCTACCCCCACCTCCTCCCCTCGGTGATATTCTATATCGTAAAGGAATGTCAGTGGCGTGGTATTGACAATGAAAATGTGCTTAACAATATTTCCGTGTGCGCTGATGAAATGTTAACCAATGCACTTGTGCATGGTAACGAAAAAGATCCAAAGAAAAAAATCTTCATCACCTTGCATTTTGATTCCGAAAAATTTACTTTCACCGTCAGGGACGAGGGAAAAGGGTTCGATATAAAGAAATTTGCCCAGCAGCTTAAAGAACAGCAGCCCACTATTCCCACCAAAAGGGGACTTTTCATTGTCGAATATCTTATGGACAAAGTTTCTTTCAGCAACAAGGGCACTGAGATTACGGTAACAATGTATATGAGGGATCAAGGTGCGACCACGACATCATAACCATGAAGGCGTCATTCCATAATGGGGGAGCTAGGGCAAAATATTACGAGTGATCAACCTTCTCTTGCACCATCTCTTTCCCATTTCCTCGCTGATATCACCGATGCGACCTCCTTAGAGGAAAAGGAAAAGATCACCCACGAGTTGTTGGAAAAAATAAAAGAGCTCAACTGCCTCTACCAGATAAGTTCTGAGATCGAGGCATGTAGCACACTGGAGGATCTACTCCCTCACATAGCCCACCACCTTACCTACGGCCTGCAATTTCCTCACCACGCGAGAGTCTCTCTCACCCTCGACGGACAAAACTTTGGTGGCGGACTATCCTCTCTTCAGGAAACCCACTCTATCTCCTCTGAGATTAAGGTAAGAGCGCACCTTCGGGGAAGCATCACCATCTCTTACCCTCACCATAGACACTTTATTGATGATGACGTACGACTGGTGCACACTATCGCAGAGAAAGTAGGGAAGGCAGTTGAGAAAGTGGAGCTTGAACAGGTGGTGAAATCTCAGAACGACAGACTTGACTTACTCTTTACCAGCATGAACGAAGCAGTTGCCCTCATTGAACAAGACTACCGTATCTCCTTCATGAACCGGGCCGCGAAAGAAACATTCGGCGATCACACCGGTAACCTGTGTTACCAAGCCTTCATGGAGTACCATGAACCCTGTCAGAAGTGTGCACTTGAAGAAATCATCAACAACAAAAGCCACCGTTTTAAACGTACCACCCAGTGTAAGGGAGGGCGTTGGGTTGAGCTCACCGCGTCACCCGTGAGGAGTATCGACGGAACACTCTCGGTGCTCGAGATACTCAGGGATATCTCTGAAATCAAATGTTTAGAAAATGAACTGAAGCACTCTGAGGAGCAATATCGCACCTTACTGGAAAAAGCCAATGATGCCATCGTTTCAATTCAGCCAGGTGGCTCTATCACCTTCTTTAATAACAAAGCTGAAGAGGTTTTTGGGTACACTCAGAACGAAGTCATAGGGAAATCCCTGCTCAATTTATTGCCAGAGAGGGTGAGAACAATTCAAAAAGAATATATGCATAAGTTTCTCGACCCCCAACCCTTTGAGGAGAGAGGGCTCATCCTCGAGGGTGTGGGTTTGAGAAAAAATGGTACAGAATTTCCTGTGGAATTTACTTCTATCCCTCTGGAAATCGGAAACTACGGTTTTATCATCATCATGAGGGATGTAAGCCCGGTGAGAGAAGCAGAGGAGGAGAAAGCGAGAATTGACGCCCGTTTGCAGGATAAAGTGACCGATCTCTCCATCATGAACGAAATCAGCGAGGTACTCTTAAGCACCCGCGAGCTCAACGAAATCCTCCACATGATCCTCATCGGCGCCA
>CAYYOQ010000314.1:0-3056 GCA_964473235.1 uncultured Thermodesulfobacteriota bacterium
TTCATCGAGACGGTGGTGAAAAAGATCTCCTCTGGTGAGGGGTTTGGTAGGGTGCTCGCACAGGGCGTTGAACGGGCAGCGCGTGAGGTAGGAGGTGACGCTCAGAGGATTGCAGAGGAAGGGCGCGTCCTGCCTTATGGGCCCAAGGTATTTTCAATCTCTTCCCTTCTCTATGCGAGTGAACCGAGGCCGCCGGTTACCGAACTCCATGAAGTCTGCCACCCTTTAACCAAGTGGGCTCTCTGGTACACGAGCAAGGGAGAAAAATCATATGTTTCAACCGAGGTCTTGAGAGGGATTGCCGAGAAGTTCTGGGGAGGGAGAAAGGCTGTTGATTTCTCTACCCATGAGGGGAAAGCGCTCGCAGCGGTAAAGATACAGAATCGGGAGTATGCAAAGGAATCGCTGGTGCTCTGTGATTTTGCCTACCCGGTATTTGATGATGCAGGCTCTGAAGATCACCTGGGAGACCCAACTATTGAGAGCAGACTTCTCTCTGCAGTGACTGGTAGAGAGATAGGAGAAAGGGAGTTAGATCGCATCGGTGAGAGAATTTTCACTCTCAACCGGGCTATCCATCTGAGAGAGGGGAGAAGGGGGAGACAAGATGATATCCTACCGGAGACGCAGTTTATTGAACGGGAGGAACTCATGGCCGATGTGTTTGGCATACACAATCCCAACCTTTATCTCCCAGGTTCAGGTGATGAGGTCATCTCACGCAAGGGAAAGGCGGTAGCAAGAGATACATTTGAAAGGATGCTGGATGAGTACTATGCATTACGAGGATGGGATGTGTCAACTGGCCTTTTAAAGAAGGAAACACTCACTACACTTTCTCTCTCCGAGCTGATTGGGCACCTCAAAGAAAAGGTGGTTTAAAGAAATCCCTGTCAGAACTGCCTACAAATTTCTTTTGAAATAGTTCACAATAAATATTATATTTATTGTAACATTGTCCACCTTACAAGATTGCTTCACTCCGTTCGCAATGACGAACGCAACTAATTGTCGTTATTGTCTTTATTTGTATTTCCTCACCTTCTGTTATCATGGCCTGCTCCAATGGTGATGGTGTGATACTCACTTACACTTTATAAGGAGTGATGCTGATGAAACGTTTAAACTGGCAGGTACTTCTTGGCTTATCATTGGTCGCTCTCTCAGCGCTCATCTATCTCATCCAGTATGCGATTTTTCGAGACGCTCGCCAAATCTTGTATTATCTCTTTCAAGATACTGCATTCGTGCCTATTGAGGTGCTGTTGGTTACGCTGATTATACACCGGTTACTGAGTGTGCGAGAGAAACGCTCCATGCTCAATAAACTCAATATGGTGATTGGAGCATTCTTCAGCGAGGCAGGAACAGATTTGTTAAGGTCTTTTGTTGATTTCGACCCGCAGGTTGATACCATCGGCAAAGATCTCATGATAAACAGTGAGTGGTCTTCGCGGACCTTTACCAGTGTGGGAAAGCGGATTAAGAGGTATCAGTGCACCATCGACAGTAAGAAGGGTGATCTGGAGGATTTGCGAATCTATCTTATAGGGAAGAGGGATTTTTTGCTGCGTCTTTTGGAAAACCCCAATCTACTGGAACATGAAACCTTTACGGAACTCCTTTGGGCGGTATTCCACTTAACGGATGAATTGGCTCACCGGAGGGATGTGGGGGGGCTGTCTGATAACGACTATGTACATCTCTCAGGAGATATCAAGCGGGCGTATACCCTGCTCATCATCGAATGGCTTGCCTACATGAAGCATTTAAAGGAAGCCTATCCCTTTCTCTTTTCTCTTTCCGTGAGAATGAACCCGTTCAGTCCTGATGCATCTCCGGAGGTTAGATAAGATGGTCTCAACCGTATTCGTGGCATTTTCAATTTCTTCTGGCTTGCAAAGCCTTTTGAACTAATTGTAATAATCGATCTATCTGAAAAGGTTTGTGTACCACTAAATCCACCTTATTTTCTTTCAACTCATTGCTTTGCAGGTTTACTTCCCATCCCGTAACCAGTGCAACGAAGGTTTTGTTATTTATCTTTTTTATCTCCTCTGCCACCTGCCAGCCAGACATTCCAGGCATGCCCAGATCGGTAAACACTGCGTCAAAATGCTTTTGTTTAAACAGTTCCACTCCTTCATTTCCCTGAGGAGCAGTTTCGACCTCATAGCCAGCGTGAGAGAGGATATCGTGGAGGACTTCGCGCACTTCCTTTTCATCCTCAATTATCAGAATTCTTACCTTTTGTCTTTCCGGTGAAGGTGGTGTGACCTTTTTATGGTGATGCTTCTTGTTCCGTATGTGCTCAGTGAGAGGAAACTGAATAGTGAAAGTAGCTCCTCTGCCTTCAACACTGTCTACCGTAATCATTCCACGATGGCGAGTAATAATACCATAGGATACACTCAAGCCCAACCCGGTTGCCTGAACCCCTTTGGTAGTAAAGAAGGGGTCAAAGATTCTATCCTGGATAGATGCAGGAATACCGCTTCCGGTGTCACTTATTTTAACAGAGAGATGGTGGTTATCCTTAAAGGTTTTAATAGTGATTTGCCCTCCCTGAGGCATGGCGTCGAGGGCATTGTTGATAAGATTAGTAACTACTTCCCTCAGTTCTGCGGCGCTGCCTTTAAGAGGGGGCAAAGAGGACAATTCTTTTTTAATGTGGTAGGTGACCCCCTTCGCTTCAGCTTCATTTTTCCACCTCACTTTGGTAAATTCAATTGCATAGTCTATCGCTTCATTAATATTGATGAGCGAAAGATAGTCATCATTGCCTCTCGTTCGAGCAAAATCCTGTATTCTGCGAACAGTTTCAGCACCATCGAGGGCAGCTTTCTCAATAACTTCTAAACTTTTCTTAAGGTCAGAGACAGATTTCCTCCTCTCGGTTGTTCCCCGTGGGGTATCAATATGCAATTTCAATAATTGAGCTCTTCCAAGAATTGCCGCCAGCACATTATTGAAATCATGAGCAACACCTCCCGCTAATTCTCCCAGAGACTTTAATTTTTCTGACTGGATGAGTTTATGCTCCATTTCCTTTCTCT
>CAYYOQ010000315.1:0-3045 GCA_964473235.1 uncultured Thermodesulfobacteriota bacterium
CAGCATCGTGAGGATTTGTGTAATTTGGTGTATCATCCCAGTCTTGCTTCACTTCCCAGATCAGTCCAGTCACATTATCCCGCGCTATAACCCATTCAGTTGCATTATCAGGGAGGTCATTACCATTCTCATCCAGTTTTGTATATGACTGCGGATTGCAGTTATACTGCGCATCCTGACCATAGAAAGGTTCCTCTGGCTGTGGACAGGGTATCTCTCCTTCGTTACCATAGCACTTAGTCTGCCCCGTGTCGGGGAGCAAACCTGCCAGTCCCATACATGGCAAAAGAATTAAAAAAGATACCACTATTATCAACATTTCTTTCTTCATCTTCCCCTCCTTTAAATATTAAACCCCACCCTCCCAGACCTAAAGGTTAGGGGACGAAGGTTAGGGGACGGAGTTAAAAAGTTAAATTATTCTCTTTTGCCTTGGCATTTTTTACTCATCTTTCAATCCCGAGTACCTCATAAAAATAAACAACCTTAAATTATTTAACTTTTTAACTCCGTCCCCTACACCACACCTATCACCTATGCAATGGGTAGTGTTACATTTTAGGAAAGTTCTGATAGATTCGTTCCAATGTTTCTTTGAATATTGTTTCATTTTGGGGTAATCTCCTTTTTGATACTATAGAAAAATATCTTTTGTGTGTCAAGCTCAACAGAACTGCACCTGATGCAACATTTTGGGTGTTACGGTTGAAGAAAGAAAATAGTAATCAGGGAGATAATGACGGTAAACGTGCGCTGGTACTGCCTATTTCACCCATAGGCTTCAAAAGGGTAGGTAGTCTCTGGGTAGTTACCAATATAAGAGTAGAATTTGAAAATAAGAGTAGTCTTCACAAGAAAGATCATTGGCACAACATTGAGGTAGGTTTTTATTGAGATGTAGTCAACATATGTCATTATGTTTCCTGGTGAGCCGTGCGGGGATACTCTCATTGCATTCAAGACAAGCTCATCCACGACCTACGGATTAAAAGGCTCCATAGCAAACATTAATTAACTCATTGAAGACCCGCTGCTTTTACAACTTCCTCCGTTATCACAATTAGTTACAAATATTCATTATCATTCACCTAGTCCGCTATTATTCACTATTTTCTCCTGGAGCAGCCACAAAACTGCCACAAAATTTATGAGTGCACTCTAAAAATGCGCTCTTATCTTTTGTAGGTAAAGCTATGTCCGTATATGCCATATGCACTGGATTTTTATAAGTGGCTATCCAATTTCATACCCGATAGCTCTATAACCACGTAAGCGCCTGCTGTACATTTTGGCAAGCACTGGCACATTTAGGTCTGCATAATCATATATGATAACCTCTTTCTTCATATCATGGAAGCGATGGAGACGACCGGCATATTGAGTAACTGTACCTTTCCAGGATACCGGTAGGGTGAGCAATAGAGTATCCAACCGAGCTTCATCAAAACCTTCACCCAAATAACGACCGGTTGCTATTATTATTTTTTGTTCATCATCAGGTGTATTGTTCAATTTATAAATAAGAGCCTCTCTTTGTTTTTGCCCCATACCCCCTTTGAAAACAAACACATTTGTAACCCTGGGAGACAAAAGCTCAATCAGCTTTTCAAGGTGTTCTCTTCGTTCAGTAAGCAGTAGTGGAAAGCGCTTTTCTTGCACCATTTGTGTGACATCCTCAATAATCATTTTGTTACGCTCTTCGTCAGAGATTAATGCAGAATAGATTTCATGAATAGGAGGATTCTCATCACTATTGATGGATGACGGGACTATAAAATTTGTTTTACGAGTAACCACTTTATGAACAAACGGTCGTAATTGAGCCTGCCTGCGTGGATCAACTTTGTATCTGATTGGCCCACAATTCATAAATATAATAGGGTGGTGTCCGTCCTTCCGTATTACCGTTGCACTGAGACCTGTTACATATTTAGCCTTGCACTGTCGGGCAACAATCTCAAAACTTCTTGCCGAGATATGATGACATTCGTCTACAATAAGGTGACCATACTCACCAACACTATCATCAACAATGCCTTTCTTGCGCAAGCTCTGCATCAAAGCGACATCAATTATTTTTGTAGGAGTGCGTTTCCCTCCTCCAATTTGACCGATTTGTTTTGGAGTAATGTCTAAGAAGTTTTGCAAACGGTTGAACCATTGATCAAGAAGCTGCCTGCGGTGTACAAGAATCAATGTGTTTACACGACGCATGGCTAATAAGTATATCGCAATCACCGTTTTTCCAAATGCAGTAGTGGCAGAAAGAACTCCTGTGTCATGATTAAGCATTCCTTCAGCTGCCAATTCCTGCTCTGGCCTGAGTTCGCCAGTGAACCGGCAGTTTATTGGTATTCCTGCAAAACGTTCATCAACGACTTGGGTTTCAATATTGAGTGCGTGGAGCAGATCTTTAACCTCTTCAAGGGTGCCCCGTGGCAATCCAATATGGTTCGGAAAATCCTCGCAACAATGTATAATCCGGGGTTTGCCATAAGTGGGAAGGCGCATCGCTTGCTTTTCATAGAACTCAGGATTCTGGAAGGCTGCAAGACGAATCAGTCTGTTTTTTAATGCGGGAGGTAGAACACTCTTTTCAATGTATAACTGATTACCCAGTACCAATTGAATAGTTTCGGGCAGTGGTCCAGAAATAGGGGGCTCCTTTCTGTGTCTTGAAGGAGTCTCCAACCACGGCAGGATTTCATCTTCTTCGGTAGTAACCGTTCTTACACCAGTAATGTCTCCACGGTGTAAGGCACCATCAAGAATTGTTTTTATATTATTAAAATTCATCCTTCGTATGGACGACAAAAATGCCCATTGGTCTTCATGTGGATTAAAATTTTTATCAATAAAGAGAGTGTTGCCCATTTCCCTTGGTTTTTTCTGAAAGGGAAGTGCAATAAGATTTCCTAGTCCTCCTTGCGGCATAGTGTCTTGTCTAGGAAAGAAGCAATCATAGGAATCAAAACCAATTTCCGGGCGTCGTTCCATGGTTTCAGTAATAAGTAACGTTCCCAGCTTTCTGGCCACGCTTGCTTT
>CAYYOQ010000316.1:0-3010 GCA_964473235.1 uncultured Thermodesulfobacteriota bacterium
CATGCAGATCGTATCTTACTCTTTACCACCAGGATATTCTGTGGTATAGAGTGTTGACATCAGCATTGCGTCATAAAGAATATCCTGCGATGGTGAATTTTTATCAAGACGTGTTTTTTATAAATTAAACTAGCCATTGTACATCGCAGTCCAAGAAGAATTATCGATGGCACATTGAACATGGGGGGTATAACCATGGCACACATCAAAACGAAAAAAGGCACTATTGCAATTTTAACCGGAGGTGGAGATGTACCGGGATTAAATCCAGCGATTAGGGCAGTTACCATCAGGGCCATCAGGGAAGGTTATCAAGTCATTGGCATTCGTCATGGATGGGCAGGTACCATAGAGTTACTACGTGATAACAAAGCTGATAACAGTGATAATTATCAATTCCTTACCGAAGAAATTGTCAATAAAACAGGAAGGACCGGTGGCACGTTCTTGCATAGCTCTCGTACACGTCCCAGTCATGTCGCCAGAGAGGGTGTGCCAGAGCATTTACAAGACACCTACAATGCCGAAATGAATGATTTGACGCCTGAGGTAATAAAAAACCTAGATTTCTTAGGGGTCGATTATCTTATCCCCATAGGTGGTGATGATACACTGAGCTATGGCGTCCGGTTGCATCAGGAAGGGGTTAAAGTAATTGCTATTCCTAAAACCATGGATAATGATGTCCCCGGAACAGATTACTGTATTGGATTCAGTACCTGCGTGACCAGAATAACAATGATGACCAATATTTTGCGGACATCGGCAGGATCACATGAACGATTCTTGGTTATGGAAATTTTTGGACGCTATGCCGGTTTTACCGCCATGTTACCAACAATGGCGGGTGCAGCAAATCGATGTGTAATCCCTGAGTATAAATTTAATATAGAATCCTTAACAGAATTGTTGGCCAATGACCGTTACCAAAACCCAAGTAGATATTCAATTGTCTTGGTATCGGAAGGAGCGATGTTTGAAGGTGGTGAAATGGTTTTTCAAGATACTGCTAAAGATGCCTATGGACATGCCAAATTAGGTGGTATTGGTGATCTTGTGTCAGCAAAATTGAAAGAACTTTCTCCTCGCTACAACAAGGGAAAACCGATAAACGTCATCAATCAAAAACTGGGTTACTTGGTGCGTGGGGGCGACCCCGATGCTATTGATTCCATCGTACCCATGGCGTATGGTAATTTGGCGTTAGATCTAATCCTTAAAGGACTTTATGGAGTGCTGGTTGTATTGAAGAACGGACGATATAGTCATGTGCCCATTGATGTAGTCACAAGTTCCAAGAAAGTCGTTAATATAGAGAAACACTATAGCACAGAACGATTACGCCCACATTATAAAAGCTTCGAGATGCAACCTTTGTTCATCATGACAAGTGAGTAAGCATAGGAACACCCGGTTATAAAGAGTGGTGACTTCCTAAGGTACGAGCGCTTTTGAGTTTGATAGATTATATAAAGTGTATAGTCCTGAACTGCCTTGGGGACACCCATGTGAAGGGGTGGGTAATAACTACTGGTCGTCTACCGTGCGACCCATTGGTGAGATAGCCTTGCCCAAGTAGGTGGGTATGGATTATGGCGACGTGTTCACGAATAGGGAAGCTGGCTCCTTCTACTTCTGGACAGGGCGAGGCGGACGATAGGTGGTTCGAGGCGCATATCTTCTCAAAGGCAGAGGCCATTGCACGACCCCTGCCTTTTATTTTATAACTCACTGTCGGTAGTCTTCAATAGTTGCTCAAATGGTGTAAATCTATCTCCTCAACAGGGCATTCGAATGGGATAGGGAGGGAAGATGGCGATTTCAGCAGTGGTAAAACAGTTGATGGCACAGGCGAGCTGGATTCGGAGGATGTTTGAGGAAGGGATCGAGTTGAAAACACGGTTTGGGGAAGATAGGGTGTTTGACTTCAGCTTGGGGAATCCTGATCTGGATCCCCCCCCTGCGTTTTTAGAGACACTGGAGAGGATAGTCGCTGAGAGAAAGAAAGGAAAGCACGGATATATGCCTAATGCAGGATATCCTGAAACCAGACAGGTTATTGCTGAGTATCTCTCGCGGGAACATGAAATTGAGCTTTCTAAAGAGCAGGTCATCATGTCCTGCGGCGCGGGAGGTGGACTTAATGTAGTACTCAAGACACTTCTCAATCAGGGGGAAGAAATTATCATCCTTGTCCCCTATTTTGCTGAATACCTTTTCTATGTGAGCAATCATGGGGGTGTCTGCCGGTTGGTAAGCACGCACGATGACTTTTCCCTAGATCTTGCACGCATTGCAGACGCACTCTCTCCGAAGACCAAAGCAATTATAGTAAACTCTCCTCACAATCCTACCGGGAAGGTATATGATGAGGAGAGCATGGGAGGATTGGGAGAACTCTTAAGAACAAAGAGCAGGGAGCTAAAGAGAACAATGTATCTCATCTCTGATGAGCCTTACCGCAAGATTATTTATGATGGTAAGCATCTTCCTAGTGTATTTAGAGCGTATGAACAGAGCATTCTGGTTACCTCTTATTCCAAAGAACTTTCCATACCGGGTGAGAGGATAGGGTTTATCGCGGTGAGTCCGCAGGCTACACCCTTGGATGATTTAATAGCTGGCATAATCTTTTGTAACCGCACCTTGGGATTTGTCAATGCACCGGCACTCATGCAGCGGGTAGTTCAGCACCTGCAGGGGGTAACGGTGGATGTGGGTATTTATCAGAGGCGCCGGGATCTCCTCTGTGAAAACCTTGCCTCCTTCGGTTACCGTTTTGTAGAACCGCAGGGAGCATTCTATCTCTTCCCACAGTCTCCCCTCGATGATCTGACCTTTGTGAGGGAACTGCAGTCTAAAAATATCCTCACCGTTCCGGGCAGGGGATTTGGCATGCCGGGTTTTTTCAGGATCGCCTATTGCGTGGATGAGAAGGTAATCAGGGGATCGCTTCGAGGATTTAAAGAGGTAGCGGAGAAGTATCTAGTGAATCGTAAATAGTAAATTG
>CAYYOQ010000317.1:0-3002 GCA_964473235.1 uncultured Thermodesulfobacteriota bacterium
AGGAAGGATAAAGGAAGGAGATACCATCTATCCAGAGCCCACAGTAAAAAATTAGGCCTTCTTAATTCACTATGCTTACCGTTTAAATTTTAACCTTCATCCAGAAGATAGCGTTAAGGGAAATAGTTTAAGCTATAAGTTTAACAAATATTTTTAACTATCTGTATTTGAAAATATATTTTAATTGTATGGGAGAACCAAACTGATATGGTAACGAGCCCAGATGGCAAGATTATTGAAGACATTCTCACATTAAAAAAAGAGAGGGAAGCTATTATCCTCGCCCATAACTACCAGCTGGGAGAGGTCCAGGATATTGCGGACTTCATCGGTGATTCACTCGATTTGAGTCAGAGGGCTGCTAAAACTGATGCGAGGGTAATCGTTTTCTGCGGGGTCCATTTTATGGCAGAGACTGCCTCACTGCTCTGCCCTGATAAGATTGTCTTACTTCCTGATGAACATGCAGGCTGTCCCATGGCTGATATGGTTACTGCAGAGGCGCTTCGAGATAAAAAAAGAGCATCTCCTGAAGCCAGCGTGGTCTGCTATGTTAATACCACCGCAGAGGTGAAAGCTGAGTGTGATATCTGCTGCACCTCAAGTAATGCGCTCAAAGTAGTTGCAACCCTGCCTAGAAACAAACCTATCCTTTTTGTGCCCGATAAGTACCTTGGTTCCTATCTGTCTAAGGTAAGTGGAAGGGAAATGCTTCTCTGGCCGGGATACTGTCCCACGCACCAGCGAATCTTGGCTAAGGATATTCTGAGCCTGAAAGAACAATACCCTAAGGCAAAAGTTCTGGTTCATCCGGAGTGTCGTTCAGAGGTGGTGGTACTGGCTGATGAAGTGCTGAGCACTGGTGGGATAATTAAGTTTGTAAAGGAGAGTAAGGCAGAAGCATTTATTATCGGTACCGAAATAGGTATTATATATCGTCTGAAAAAAGAGAACCCTGACAAGAGATTTATACCGGTAAGTGAACAGGCGGTATGTCCGAATATGAAGCTTATCACCCTTGAAAAAATTCTCTGGTCTCTTGAGGAGATGACTTTCCAGGTGACTGTGCCTGATGCTATTCGAGATAAGGCTCAAGAAGCGGTGAGGAAGATGCTTCAGCTTTCGTGAATTATATGCGCTAAGGTGTACAATGAGAGTAGCGGTAGGCTTGAGTGGGGGAGTTGATTCATCAGTTGCGGCGGCGCTTCTCAAGGAGAAGGGGTATCAAGTACTTGGGATTTGTATGAAAATCTGGGACGGTGCACCTGGAACGGGAGGCGGACCACATGCGTGTTATGGTCCTGATGAGGTGACTGATATCGAAGATGCAGCAGAGGTTGCTCATCTCCTTGAGATTCCCTTTCATGTGGTGGATTTGACCAGGGAGTATGACAACATCGTTCTTAAGTATTTTAGAGAAGAGTATCTTAGTGGCAGAACCCCCAATCCTTGTATCAGGTGCAACCAGAGAGTTAAGTTCGAAGTGCTCATTGAGAAAGCAAGAGCAGAGGGGATTGCCTTTGACTATTTTGCCACTGGACACTACGCGCGGGTTGAGTATGATGGCACAAGAAAACGGTATCTATTACGAAAGGCAGAGGATGTGAAGAAGGATCAATCCTATTGGCTTGCCTTCCTTTCTCAAAAACAGTTGAGTGGGTTGATTTTCCCTCTGGGTGATTACACCAAGAAAGAGGTGAGAAAAATCGCTAAAGGTTTCCGATTGCCTACCTCTGAGAAATCTGATAGCCAGGATTTCTTTTCGGGCGACCACACAGAGCTTTTCAACATGCCCGCACAGCCAGGACCTATTCTAGATGCAAAGGGGAACCTGCTGGGTACTCATCAGGGGATATGGTGTTATACCATTGGTCAGAGGAAAGGATTAGGAATATCACGTGGGAAACCTCTCTATGTGGTAGCGCTTGATGAGAAAAGGAATGCGGTGATCGTGGGCGCAAAGGAAGAACTGGCCCGTGAAGAGCTTTTGGCGAGCAATGTTAATTTTATATCGATTGATACTATTACTGAGCCTATGAAGGTATCATTAAAGATAAGATATGCGCAGAAAGAATTTGAGGGAATCCTTTCACCGCTTACCGATGGAAAGGTTCATGTAAAATTTGGAGAACCACAGTTGGCGGTAACTCCGGGTCAGGCAGCAGTGTTTTATGAAAACGATATTGTAGTGGCTGGTGGAATAATCGAAAAAGGGGAGGACATGAGGTAATATTTTAAGATAATCTCCCAAAAAGGTATAGATACGTTTATAAGGATTCAAGGAATCAAGGATTCGAGGGAAATACTAGTAGAAGCCTAAAACTCAATGTAGCCTTTTTCAACTCATTCTCCCTCGCCCCCAAAAAAGGGGGAGAGGATTAAGGTGAGGGGGAGTTGAATCCTTGGCTCTATAGTTTGGAGAAGAATCACGTTTTAATTCAGGAGTTTCTATGAAGAAGATAAAGGTAGATGCGAAGGGTTTAGCTTGTCCGCAACCGGTGGTGCTCTCCAGGAAAGCGCTTGCCGAGATAGAGAGCGGTGAGGTGGTGGTGTATGTCGATAGCGAGACCGCCAGGGATAATGTGAAGAGGATGGCGGAACATGAGGGATGTATGGTAAAGGTAGATGATCAGGGGAGTGACGGGTTTGTACTCCAGTTGACTAAGGTAGCTTCTGCACAGGTTTCTAAGGAAATGGCTACTGATAAGGAATCAGTTGTTGAAACCTTTGTCTATTTATTTGATTCTGATTTTATCGGGAGTAATCGGGAGTTGGGGAAAGTGCTAGTAAATGGTTTCCTCAATGCACTCACTTCATTAGAGAATAGAAAAGGTAAAATGATCTTTATAAGCAATGGGGTGAAGCTTACCACCGCTGATTCTTATGTGCTTGAAACGCTTACCAAGTTAGAGGATGCGGGATTTGAGATACTGATCTGTGGTACCTGCCTTGACTTTTTCAAGCTGAGGGAGAGGGTTCAGGTGGGAGCTATCTCCAATGCC
>CAYYOQ010000318.1:0-2995 GCA_964473235.1 uncultured Thermodesulfobacteriota bacterium
AAACTCTGGGGCTATCTCCTTTTTCATACACATCCTCCCATACTCAACTAATGGTAACTTATTAACATTTAATCGTACTATTTACAAACACCAAGTGTAAAAAGTGATATAAGTTTCTCTTTGAGGGGATGAAACAAAGGCTAAAAAAAACCTTATAGCCATAAAATTTTTTACATTACCCTTGACAATCCCCAAAAAAGTAATTATATTTTCAAACTTTATATCTGAAAAATTGTATAAAACAAACTAAAAATATGAAAATTGTAGAAAATATCAAAAAAAATTTAATAAGTGCCATTAACTGTATTTATTTATCTTTAAATATAAAATTTTCATTGAATTCCAACTTTGATTTATATATAGTAAATCTATAGAATTACTAGCACTCTTTATTATAGAGTGCTAATCACCATTAACAAGAATAGAGGAGGTGGTGGTAAAAGATTTAGGTTTTAATACAATTTTTAATTAAATAATCTGTAAAAGGAGGTTTAGAAAAGATGAAGATCAGACCATTACAAGACCGAATCATTGTAAAACGTATCGAAGAGGAAGAGAGGACAAAAGGCGGTATAATTATCCCTGATACCGCAAAAGAAAAACCTATGGAAGGTGAAGTAATCGCCGTGGGGTCAGGAAAGCTATTAGAGAATGGTACAAAACAACCCCCGGAAGTAAAGAAAGGTGATAGGATTCTCTTTAGTAAATACGCCGGCACCGAAGTAAAAATTGATGGGGTCGAGAATCTCATTATGCGAGAAGATGACATCTTGGGAATTATAGAAAAGTAACCACTGTAAAAAAGGAGGTTTTAACAAATGGCAAAAGAGATAAAATTTGAGCAAGAAGGGCGTGCTGCTATCCTGAAAGGTATTAATACTCTAGCAAATGCGGTCAAGGTAACTCTTGGTCCAAAGGGGAGAAATGTGCTTATTGAAAAAAGCTTTGGTTCCCCCACCATCACCAAAGACGGTGTAACCGTTGCAAAGGAAATAGAGTTAGAGGACAAGTTTGAAAACATGGGTGCCCAGATGGTGAAAGAGGTAGCAAGCAAAACCAGCGATGTGGCTGGAGACGGAACTACCACCGCAACTGTGCTAGCTCAGGCAATCTATAGAGAAGGTATAAAACTGGTTACCGCCGGTCATAATCCTATGGAAATCAAGAGAGGTATTGATAGAGCGGTCAATGTGGTAGTAGATGAGCTTAAAAAGATGAGCAAAGAAACTAAAGGGCAGAAAGAAATCGCCCAGGTGGGAACCATCTCTGCTAATAACGATGATACTATCGGTAAGATTATTGCTGAAGCAATGGATAAGGTAGGGAAAGAAGGAGTCATCACGGTTGAAGAAGCAAAGGGAATGGAGACAACATTGGAAATTGTAGAGGGTATGCAGTTTGACCGCGGTTATCTCTCACCCTACTTTGTAACCGATGCGGAGCGGATGGAGTGCATTCTGGATGAACCCTATCTCCTCATTCATGAGAAGAAGATCAGCAGTATGAAAGACCTGCTTCCCATTCTGGAACAGATCGCCCGGAGTGGAAAACCCTTCCTCATCCTCGCTGAAGATGTGGAAGGCGAGGCACTCGCAACCCTCGTGGTCAACAAACTGAGAGGAACTCTCAAGTGTGCTGCGGTGAAAGCCCCTGGCTTTGGTGATAGAAGGAAAGCAATGATGGAAGACATTGCCACACTCACCGGTGGCAGGATGATCGCTGAGGATCTGGGCATTAAGCTAGAAAACATCAGAATGGAAGATCTGGGTCAGGCAAAGAGGGTTACCATTGACAAAGACAACACCACCATCGTCGAGGGAGCTGGAAAGAAAGCTGATATAGAGGGAAGAGTAAAACAGATTAGAGCTCAAATTGAAGAGACCACCTCTGACTATGATCGCGAAAAGCTGCAGGAGAGACTAGCCAAGATTGTGGGTGGCGTAGCGATAATCAACGTGGGCGCTGCAACCGAAACGGAGATGAAAGAAAAGAAAGCCCGAGTTGAAGATGCCCTCCATGCCACCAGGGCTGCGGTTGAGGAAGGTATTGTGGCTGGTGGTGGAGTCGCGCTCATAAGATCAATACCTGCATTGAGTAAACTGAAACTTGATAGCGCGCAACAACTTGGCGTTGACATAATAAAGAAGGCGGTAGAAGAGCCCCTCTGGTGGATTGCTCAGAATGCGGGTGGTGAAGAGAGCCCTCCTATTGTGGTAGACAAAGTCAAGAAAGGGAAGGGTGACTTTGGCTTTAATGCCCAAACAGAGCAGTATGAAGACCTAGTGGAGTCAGGCATCATCGATCCCACCAAAGTGGTTCGATGTGCCCTCCAGAATGCTGCCAGTGTTGCATCACTTCTGATTACTACTGAAGCGCTGGTTGCTGAAAAGCCAAAGAAAGAGGAATCCAGAATGCCGCCCATGCCTCCCGGTGGCGGGATGTACTAAAAACCAGAATACACGGGACGATAAAAGCCCCCTTATAAGGGGGCTTTTATTTTTAGATTTCCGAACCTTTTTCAGAAATTGTAGTAAAACTAAAAAGGAACGTCATCCTCTATACTCACATCAGCAACATCCTCCGGTGGAGTGACCTCACCCGCATCTGACCGCGCGTGGTCACCTGCGGGACCGAGCATCTGCATAGTGGTGGCAATAATCTCGGTTACCCTCCTTTTATTTCCGTCACGATCTTGCCACTCCCGCGTTTGCAATCTCCCCTCAATATACACCTGCTTTCCCTTGGCAAGATACTCACCACAAACTTCTCCTAATTTTCCAAAGGCAACAATGCGATGCCATTCCGTCTTGTCGGTCTTTTCACCGTTTTTATTAACAAAGTTGACACTGGTAGCCATTCTAAAGGTTGCCACCGGGGTCCCAGTATTGGTGTACCTCACCTCCGGATCAGCACCTAACCGACCAATAAGGATTGCCTTATTTACACCTGCCATGACTCCCCCTCCTCAAAAAAATAATTAACACTTCTCAATTTT
>CAYYOQ010000319.1:0-2959 GCA_964473235.1 uncultured Thermodesulfobacteriota bacterium
CAGGTGTAAGTAATGGTCTCTGCCTTTTTGTTATAGGAAAAGGGCCAGGATCAACCCCAGACCTTTTGTCCATTTTTTTATCTATATATTATTTGATATTACGAAATCAAAGTGCGCCACGAGGCTGCATAAGAGATGAGGGAAGGTCCCTCGGAACCGGCTTGCAGGAGTAGGTTCCAAACCACCTTAAGCTGCTGTGGTAAAGAGCCACGGTGGTGAGCGTTAAGGAAAAGTCATGACAAAGGATCATGGCAGGTAAGGTTCAGGGAGACGAGCAAAAGCGAACCACTGCTGAGGTGTCGAAACGTAATGGATGACGTCAAAACTGGAGGCTTTGATTACTCCAGGATAAGTCCAGGGGAAACCTGCATACTGCCCCTGGGCGGCGTCCGGCATAAAGGTGGTGTGAACCTGATCTAGGCTCTTGTGCGGAACGTGGGAACCTGTCGTCCCGATGGTAAGGGAGAAACTCAAGTGGAGGCCCCACGAGAGTGAGAGTACCGATGAGGGAAACAGGGGCGGACCAACTTGTAGTAGTGATGAAGTCTCTGTAATGGAGATGGAGCGAAGGGGTTGGATTGTCCAGCTCTATCTGATAGATCAACCAGGAAATGGGAGGAATCTTTTGGATAAGGCAAGGCAGGCGGGTTTTCGACCGTCGGCTGGACGATAGGAGCCGGATGAGTCGAGAGGCTCACGTCCGGATCTGTGAGGGGGTGGGGGTGTAACTCCCCCGCTCTACTCGACTATGCGATAAATACCTGCCTGAAAACTACCTCCGATAGTTGCAAGTAGTCTACAATATTTTGCTCATCACCAGCACCCCAATATTTAGTGATCAGAATCCTACCGGGAAATCTCTCAATAAATAGTTCTAAATTTTTTAAAATACCTTCAGGTCACTGGATTAATCGGCAGCTTTACCCTGAAAATTGTCCAGTTTTTTTCAGGAGGGCTTTCATATTCAAATATTCCATTGTGCATCACCGTAAAGAGTTGAACGACCACTAATCCAAGACCGGATTCCTTCTCGAGTCTCAGAAAAGGCTTATCTTTACTTAGATTTTCCAGCACTTCCTGAGGAACGGTCCCTGTATTGCCAATACTGATAACTACGTGGGAACCCTCACTAGAGGAAATAACTTCCAGAATACCCCCTTTAAGTTCTTCAAGTTTTTTATGCGCATTATCAAGTAAATTACCAACTATTCTACCTACTTTTTTAGGATCTGCATTGATAAAAAGTTCACCTTCGGAAGTGTTTTCTCTGATAGAAACCTGGGGCGGAAAACAATATGAATCAAGCCGTTCGGAAATAATTTCGTTAAGATTGAACCGTTCTTTATTTGCAAGTGGGTGCCGGTCAGCTATGATATCCTCTACTGAAAGTAAGCTTCTCTTGAGCTTCTTATAATAGAGATTAAGTTCTTCTGCGGTTGCGTTTGGTGATGCATGTTTTTTTGTATAAAGCTTTGCAATTGCGCCTAGTGAAATTATCTGGTTCAAAAAATCGTGAAGCTGCTGGGAATGGAGAGAGGTTTGAATACAGAGTTCTATGTCCTGCATAAGGACGTTGCAGAACTGTAGTTCATCCTTTTTAAGTGGTCTTGATTCATCACCATCAAGGACCAGAACATTTGTGACACTATCTTTTTCGTCTTTGAGGGGAATAAAATACACATTTTTAATCTTCTTATTTAGATAAAGTGTGTAGCTTGCTTTCATGCGTGGATCTTTTTTAGCCTCCTCAATGAGCAAAGGTTCCCCTGTATCGCATACCTCAGCAAAGGCTGGATATTCATTGAAAGGAAGAGCAATGCCATAGGTATGTTCATGAGGTAATAGTGGAAACCCAGCCAAAAGCACCGCGAACCTTTCCCCGCTATGGTCTCGCTCAATCATAAACAGCGAACATCTATTAACATTAATCAATTCTGCAATCTTGGCGACAATGAAAGCTAAAACCTGGTTAAGTGAACGAGCTTTCTTGAGAATGAAAATAAGAGCCCTGCGGCTTTCCTGAATGATTTCTGATCTTCTCTGAAGCTCACGTTTACTCTGCAGCGCCAGAACATAACTGAATCTGTTCACTATACTCATAAGCAACCTGATTTGCTCAGGGTAGAACTTTTTATTTTTCTCTTTAAAATACAGCTGAAGTGTTCCGATTAATATATGCTTTTTTTCAGCCTTCTCATAGTCTGTAACCAGAATAGGAAGTGCCAGCATGGAGTTTATCCCCTTAGAGAGTATCGTCTCTTTTTCCTCGTACAGAGGTTCAGCGCTTATATCTGGCACACAGTAATGGGTTTTCATATTGATTACAAGGCCGGCAATAGTGTCTTCACGGGGTATTTCAGTTTCCCTTTCTATCTGCCAGTTATAGCTGCCGCTTGCAAGTAGACAGCTTTTTGTTGGATCATAGGTACGACAGGTTGCACCTGTAGCTTTTGTAAGAATAGCTGTTTCTTTGCATAAGAGGTTTAACAGTTCCTCCCTTGATATTTCTGGAGCTATGTCCATTATCCGGTCTGCAACCTCAACAATAGTTTTTAAATCAATCCATGGATTTTCTAGCAAGTAGTCAATGTACTCAAAATCTTCTCTGCAAAACAAGCCAAGAGCTTTTCGTTTTTCAGGTTCGCTCAGGAGTGCTTGAACAACTGGATTTCTTTTTGAAAGGTCTATGGTTGCCTTAGAATTATTTTCGTTGCTCATAACCGAACACCTTAATGATGTATATTTTGTGCTTAATACATCTCACAATTTCGCTTCTCGTAAAAATTTCCGTGGAAACACAATGAGAAGTTTTAGAAAATCATTTTGTTTTTGTAAAATTCTCACAGCTATCTCAAATGGCCTTGCATATACTACTATCTTATCTTCTGAATAAAATTCTCTTTCTAAACTCCTCGAGGAAGAAAATGGCAATCATAAAAATGAAGAGTAACCCCCAATC
>CAYYOQ010000320.1:0-2934 GCA_964473235.1 uncultured Thermodesulfobacteriota bacterium
AACAATGAGATACACGGAAAAGGGCATACTCTTTGATCTCTCCTCATCCGGTAGGGGACTTCAACAAACTCTTCTTCTATTTTCATATATGTATGCTAATCCTGGAGCAGTCTTATTATTGGATGAACCAGATGCGCACTTAGAAATTCTCAGGCAGAGGCAGATCTATCAACTTCTTGTGGACGTAGCCCGTGATACTGGCAGCCAAGTTATTGCCGCAAGTCATTCTGAAGTTTTACTCAATGAAGCTGCTGAGAGGGATGTTGTTATTGCATTCGTGGGTAAGCCCCACAGGATGAATGACCGAGGAAGTCAACTTTTGAAAGCGTTACAAGATATAGGGTATGAAGACTACTATCAAGCACAGCAAACAGGATGGGTGCTTTACCTGGAAGGCTCTACGGATCTGGCTATTCTCAGGGCATTTGCAGAGAAGCTTAAGCACCAAGAAGCACTTAATACTCTTGAAAGACCTTTTGTCTACTACGTTGGGAATCAGCCTAATGAGGTTCGCAAACATTTCCACGGTTTACGTGAGGCGGTGCCACAACTGGTTGGAATAGCAATCTTCGACCATCTTGATCTAGGAATTCCAACTGATTTGGGAGCAACAGGCCTTACATGGGAACGTAGAGAGATAGAAAATTATTTATGTTATCCGGAAACTCTAATTGCTTATGCAGAAGCTTCAGGCCCTCAAGACACTGCAGGTCCACTCTTCAGTTTTGCTGACTCTGCCAAGCGAAAAGATGTTATGAAAGAATCCATAAAGGAAATCGAAAATGCATTTAAGACTCTTGGTAAAAAATCTCCATGGGATGCCGATACAAAAGTAAGTGATGATTTTCTGACACCTCTTTTTGAAAAGTTCTTTAGCAAACTTGGCCTCCCAAACATAATGGCCAAGAAGAATTTCCATGAACTTGCTCACCTTGTACCTGAAAACAAACTTGATCCAGAGATCAAGGAAAAACTAGATGCCATTGTCAAAGTCGCAAAATCAGCCAAGCCCATAAGTAAAACTCCATAAAGAAAAGAACCGGAGCCTGTCTTCAATTTTAATAGATTACTCCTAATAATTGGGGTCGCCTAATCAAAACCTCTATCCGGAAAATGTCTCTAGCAGCTCTTTCTTCCGTTTAATGGGGGGAAGATTATAGGAACATTTCTCTTCATACTGACCACACTCTTTGCAGGCCTGCCACCAGATTATTAAATTCTCCCCCATCTACTGCTTCTCTTTCCTACACTTCACCATCTTCGCAGCAAGCTTAAGGGCATTCATTAAACTCGAGGCGTTTGCCTTACCAGTGCCTGCAATGTCATAGGCAGTACCATGGTCTACTGAGGTACGGATGATGGGAAGCCCCAGGGTGATATTCACCGCATCTTCAAAATGCAAAAGTTTAAGCGGGATTAATCCCTGATCGTGGTACATGGAGACTACTGCAGCATATCCACCCCTCGCCGCATGAAAGAAAAGGGTATCAGGAGGAAGAGGCCCTTTTACCTTGATGCCTAGTTCCTGTGCCTTTTTTACTGCGGGGGAAATGATTTCTTCTTCCTCCTTCCCAAAGAGCCCTTTTTCACCCGCATGGGGGTTGAGTGCCGCCACCGCGATCGTAGGATCTTTTTCACCAAAATACTCCACCAGCGCCTCATGGGTAATACGAATGGTTGTCAGTATCTTTTCTGTGGTGAGAAGCTGAAAAACTTCTTTGAGACCACAGTGAATAGTGGCTAAGGTTACCTTGAGCTTTTTACCCGCGAGCATCATTACATATTCCTTGCATCCAGTAAGTTCAGCTAGAAACTCGGTATGACCGGGATAGGAATATCCCGCATCAGAGAGTGCCTTCTTGCTGATAGGGGCAGTGGTGATTGCGTCAAGCTCTTGAGATACTATCAACTTTACCGTTTCCTCAATATACCTAACCATCGCCCTCCCACAGGAGGGCGTAGGGTTTCCGTACCTCATTTCACCTTCTTCAAGTTGAGAGAGGTTGAGAAGATTAAGGGTACCATGGCGATACTCTTCCTCGCCAATCTTTTTCATCTCATTTACTTTGAGCGTGGAATTGAGTAATTGTATGGTACGTTGCAGGGCATGCGTATCGCCTACTACTATGGGGCGACAAAAGCGGAAGGTGCTCTTGTCAGAGAGCACCTTCACAATAATCTCTGGCCCAACGCCGGTGGGATCACCCATAGTGATGCCGATTCTAGGTAACTTTACTTTAGTCATGCGCACCCTTCATGATTCGTAAATCGTCAATGATCAATCGTAAATAGTAAATCGTAAAAGGTGAATAGTAATTTTCAAAAACCCCGCAACTCGTAACGATTTAGAGTGATGAGTACTGAGAAAAACTCAAAGTCAGGGTCCAAGGGGTCTAGGATTCAAGGGTTCCAGGGAAAAAAGGTCTCATGTCGCATGTCCCATGTTTCAGGTCTCAAGCAACGTGTTTTTTTACTATGGACTATCGACCATGGACTATTTGAATTCCTCAATTCCTCAATCCCACATCTCATATCTCAATACTAATACACCTTATCTGGCTCAAACACCTTCTCACCTACTTCGGTAAAATTCACCCCTTGAAATTTACGATAGAAGCAACTCCGATAGCCGGTATGACAGGCCGCGACCTTCTGTTCAACCTTAAAGAGTAAGGTATCCATATCACAATCAGCAAAAAGTTCTCGTACTTCCTGAATATGACCTGAGTGTTCACCTTTCATCCACATTTTTTTTCTGGAGCGGCTAAAGAAGTGAGTCTTTCCTGAAGAGAGGGTCTTTTGCAAAGATTCCCTATTCATATAGGCAACCATGAGCACTTCACCGCTTTTATAATCCTGAATAATAGCTGGTACCAATCCTCGCTCATCAAACTTAATCTCATCTAACCACTTCATACTCTCTCCTTATCCCCT
>CAYYOQ010000321.1:0-2924 GCA_964473235.1 uncultured Thermodesulfobacteriota bacterium
TCGATGTATGTGTTGTGTGATGAATCATTCGTGTAGCCAGGTTGATTATTTTATTAAAGTTTTTTATAAAGATAGTGTGTAATTTATTATGGGTGTTATAATAAATTAAACTCATTTGTGAAATGATTAAAGTATTGTCCAGTCACTGTCGATAATAGTGCATACATTAAAATTATATTGTACATTTATTTGCACTATTTTATAGATGAAAACATTTTTATGGGATATAAATATAAATCTGTGTGATTATAAACCCAGATATCTCATGGTGAGGGTTTAAGATATACCTATAAAGGAATTTTTTATTGCAGGGGAGAGCCATGAAAGAGAAGAATATTTTTAAGGATCCAAGGCTTCACTTTTTTTCCAATATTTCTTCACTGGTCACCTCTGTATTTGACTTGGATCACCTATTGGAATTGATTATAGAGTCTGTAACTGAAGTAATGAAGGCAAGGGCCAGTTCTCTGCTTTTACTTGATAAAAAAGCAGAGAAACTCTATTTTCAGGTCGCTACCGGTGATAAGAGGGATGATATTAAAAAGTTTGAGGTCAATGTGGGGGAAGGTATAGCCGGGTATGTGGCTAAAACCGGAAAACCTCTTTTGGTACAGGATGTCACTAAAAATTCACTTTGGGATAAAAAGATTAGTGAATCAATTGGATTTAACACTCAATCAATTGCATGTGTACCTATGAAAATTGGGGAAGAAATTATTGGAGTTGTTGAGATTATTGACAAAGAGGATGGGAGCGCCATTAAAAGTGAAGACATGGAAATGCTGGTGGCGTTTGCGAGCTTGGCTGCCTCTACTATAGGAAAGGCAAGGGAGTATAAGAAGGTTATTGAGGAGAATTCGGATCTTAAAAGTCAATTGGAGATGAGGCATCAAATTATAGGGGAAAGCAAGGAAATACAAAAGGTGATTGCCGATGCTATCAAAGTAGCTAATTCTAAAACTACGGTGATGATTATGGGAGAGAGTGGTACAGGCAAGGAACTTTTAGCACGACTCATCCATAGGTCTGGAGCTCGAAGGGAGAAGTCATTTGTTATTGTTAATTGTGGAGCGCTTCCTGAAACGCTTCTCGAGGCTGAGCTCTTTGGCCATGAAAAGGGATCGTTTACCGGGGCTTTGTTCAAAAAGATTGGACTATTTGAAAATGCCGATGGGGGGAGCATCTTTCTCGATGAAATTGGTGAAATGAGTCAGGCAATGCAGGTCAAACTTTTAAGAGTATTACAAGAGGGCACATTTAACCGTATCGGGAGTTCAATTCCTATCACGGTAGATGTGAGGGTAATCTCTGCCACTAATAAGGATTTGAATAAACTGACTAAAGAGGGGAAGTTTAGAGAAGACCTCTTCTACAGGCTCAACGTGGTCCAACTCAGGGTACCCCTATTGAGAGAGAGGAGAGAGGATATACCAGTGTTAGCTGAATATTTCGTTCAGAAGTTTAGCGCTGAGAGAGGGTTGAGGAAGGTGGAGATCTCAGCAGAGGCAATGAAGGTGATCCTCAATTATGATTGGCCCGGAAATGTGCGGGAGCTCGAGAATGCGATTGAGAGAGCTGTGGTGATGGGTGACAGTAAAAAAATTATGGTAGAAGATTTACCTATTGGGAGAACGGATGTGGGGTTTCAAGAAGGTATCGAAGTAGGGATGACATTAAAAGATGCGCAGGATGTATTTAGAAAGGAGTTTTTAAAAAAGACCCTCGCCTATACGCAGGGTAGCCAGAAAAAAGCTGCTGAAATCTTAGGGATCCAGAGGACATACCTTTCTAGGCTCATAAGTGAGCTTAGTTTACGAGCTGAGTAAATGTAATTTCTTTATCTTTTCTCTTTCCTGCTGAATCCTCTGTCATCCACCACTAACTCTACGGAAACGATACACAGTATCTTGCCTATGTTATTCTCTAAGGGAAAAAGAGTGAATAAATAGAATCACTACTAAAAGTAGATTTAAACCTGCTAAGAGAATGAAACCAAGGGCAAAGTAGTCAAAGGTGAGGGAGCAGCCGAAGAATTTTTCAAAGTTGTAGATATATCCCCAGTACATGACAAACAACACGGCGCCCATTAATCCCAGCGAGTATCTCCCCAAAGATAAACAGGTAATCAAGAGGACAAGGAGAAGCACCATTTGCCATAGAGGGATTTCTAAAGTAATACTCTGTGCAAATTCAATCACTCTTACTTCCTCCCGTGACGTTGACGGTAATCATTTAGTCCTGGTCTCGTGATACGTTCCACTCAGACATATCTACTTTTTGTCCTCGTTTCCGTCGCATCGATTTGCTTTTTGTGAAGTAGCGCTCAGCATAATCCCAAAAAATTCTGTCGGAAGAGGATTTGATTTCAAGGAGATTTTTCTTACTGCATGATATATTTACCCACGCTAGTTTCAAAAGCTGTTCTCTTACTGAATCCAAATCGGTTAAAGTGAATTTAAACCAGATGGCAGTTGGCCCTAAACTGAATCTGTAGGGGTGCAAGCCTTTATATTCTCTCCTCTTGAGCCAGTATGATTCATACCATTCTTTCAATTCAAATACAGTTTTGGGGTGAAAAGGGATTTCATAAGGTGTTTCAAACCAAATTTCCCCGTACTTTTTCCCTCTTCGCAATTCAACGTAAGGGATGCCTTCCTTAAGATGCCTCTGATAGAGTTTATCTGATTCACTCGTGCCTTTTCTGGTTATCATCGCTATTTCAAACTCCTTTTTCATCTCACTCGGTTTCCCTTTGGTGATATAGATGATATAGTTGGGTACGGATGAGAAAGAATTAATAAGTTTATAACTTGACATGATAGTAGCCTTTAACATTTTAGGGGATGATCTGACTCAATTATCTCAGCTGGCACGATAGAGCACACCATTGCTTCCTATCAGGAGTTCCTGCCGTCCATCCTGAT
>CAYYOQ010000322.1:0-2908 GCA_964473235.1 uncultured Thermodesulfobacteriota bacterium
ATTTCCGTGATACAGGCTTGAACAAGACACCTGAAGGTCAGGAGATGATAAGGCTATATTACGATTTGAGTCCTCTGGTGGTTAAGGTAATGAAGGAGGATAGTGAGTTTAAGGAAGGGGTAAAAGGAGTGATTGATGCAATCTTATACCTGATGAGGGGAGAAGTGAAGTAAGAACCCTTACAGTGTGATGATTAAAATGGTAATAGCCCCTCGATATTTCAATCGAGGGGCTATGCGTTAGTCAGGAGGTAGGTTCGATTTCCTCCCTTTGCCCTCTCCCATACCCATTCCACCTCCTGGTCCTCTTCCCCTGTGGAAGGGGGGTCTGCAGCAACACCTCTCATTAATGAGATCAAAGTATTGTTTTTGCTGCCAGGGGGTGAGAAATGTTTTTTCCTCAATTAGGTAGTCAACCGCTGCATGTTCGGTCTTGGCTTGGAGTTGATTAATTTGAGCAAGCTTTTGGTTTATCGCATCGCGATCGGGGTCTTCTGAGGAGAGAAGGGTAAGTAGTTCTTCTCTCTTAGTAACCAACTCACCTCGAATGGGGTCGATCTCTTTAAGAAATAATTCCCTCAATTCTTGCATCCTACCCTGTTGCCCTCTGTTCAGAGCAAGCCTCTCCTCCGGAGGTGGTCCACCCCTTCTTATGATGCTTTCTGTATCACGGTAATTTTTCCCCCAGAAGTAACCTATGGTACACAGGGCGGCAATGTTAACCGTGAGAGAGAAAATGAGTAAAAAGGTGATAAGTTTCTCCTTCATGGTTTCTCCTTGAATGAATTTGTAACAATACTTAAATAGGCGTTCCCCAGAGATTGATTAGGAACATCAGAGAACATATCAAAGGACATCTCATCCTGAGAGATGCTCCACCTATCTAGAGAGGGAGCATGGTACGCGTCACTAAAGGTGAGGTAGAAATTTTTACCGAGAAGGACACCTGGAAGTATGCCGAGAAGAAAAATAAGGGAGTAGAGGGCAGGTGCGGGGATCCGGATAATCTTTTCTATGAGGTGGTGGAAAAGTGGAGCTTTTTGATCTCCCCTTTCAATCCTCTTAAGGATGCCACTAAAGAGGTCTGAAAATTCTTCATCTACTTCATAGTTACCGATGATGTTCCAGGCTGACTGCAGTTGTTTTACCTCTTCTTGGCAGAGGGTACAACTCGCGAGATGATGCTCAATAACCTTGGCTTTTTTCTCCTCAAGCTCATGGTTGAGGAAGGCGAGCATCTTTTTTTGTATCCTTTTACACGCTCGTTTCACTATACAATACCTCCTCCTTATTTAAACACGAATCCAGCTTCAAACTTGCTCATGTAAAATATATTTTGAGTTTTTCTTTAAGGCTGATCATAGCACGGAAAAGCAGGGACTCCACTGCGGAAAGCGAACATCCCAACACTAGAGCAATTTCTTTATAAGAGAGGCCCTCAAAGCGGTGGAGGATGAGGGCCATCCTCTGCCTCTCAGGAAGTTCACCTATTGCCTTTTTGAGTATTTCCTGGAGCTCCTGTTGCTGCAATAGTGATTCGGGTTGCTCTCCTTGTAGCTGTGGAAATGGTGAGAAAATATTTTCTTCACCACGGGAGAGGGTGTCAGGTGAGGCAAAAAGGGCATCTTTCTTTTGATTGCGTAGATAGTTGAGGCAGTGATTGACTACAACTTTATAGAGCCAGGTTGTAAAGTGTGCGCGAGGGGTATAGTGAGGAGCTGCTTTGTACACCTTAAAAAATATCTCTTGTGCCACATCTTCTGTCTCCTGGCGATTTCCGCAATACCGGTAGATGGTGCCCATTACTTTCTTTTGGTATTTTTCTACTAGCTGTTTGAAGGCGGTAAGCTCTCCCCTTCCGACTCTTTTCATTAGCTCATTATCAGGGTCAAAGAGA
Organism: uncultured Thermodesulfobacteriota bacterium; assembly: GCA_964473235.1. Classification (GTDB taxonomy): domain Bacteria; phylum Desulfobacterota; class WTBG01; order WTBG01; family WTBG01; genus CAYYOQ01. Next base: position 1,897 of record CAYYOQ010000322.1, read on the forward strand.
TGGGTATGGTTATCCTTTTTCACCGTTTGCCTCCAGACCGCTTAAACCAGCTATCGCCTTAATGATTTCTTGAGTAAATTCCTCTGCCTCAGATCCTCTTTGTGCGTAGAGGGGTTCCCCTATGGTAATGGTTACTTTTTGTCTGAGGCCTTTCTTACGATACGCAATGCCTACGGGGAGGAAGGGGATAGGGTGTGAGAGGTATTCTTTTTCTTGAAATCTGAGGATAAGTTTGATTATCCCTGATTTTCCCCTTCCTACTGTCCCCCTGTAGTAAGTGCCTTCAGGGAAGATAACAATTTTTTTTCTCTCTCTTAAAAGTAGAGAGAGGTGTTTAAAAGAATCAAGGCTTTTTATAGGTATCTTTCGATCAATGGGAATACCGCCCAGTGCGGATAAAAATTTTCTGATCAGAGGAAAGCGGAAGAGTTCAATTTTAGCAATGTAGTAGAGATAGGTTTTACGGAAGGCGAGACCAACGAGAGGTATATCCGTCCAATACTGGTGCTTTGGTAAAATAATTACGGGACCTTCTGTGGGGAGATGGTTTTTACCAAAGACTTCACCCTGGTAAAAGCAGGTGTACCAGCAGCCCACCACTACTTTTATTGCGCGGTAGAGAAGGCTTTTTTCAGGCGATTGAGCTATGGTAAACTTAGTTTTCACAGGAGAAGCGACAATTCAAATGACAAAACCTTGCTTCTCTAATGAGAAGCTATAGGTCAAGGCTTTGGAAGGTACTTAGTTAAACAGGAAGAAGGTGTAGCTTTCCACATATCGGAGCAAACATAAAACCTTTTATAGACTCTGTCAAGAGAATCTTTGACTTGATTATTATGAAATAATTTTCTATAATTAAAGACTTATGGCTACCTCTAAAAATGTCATTCCTGCGAAAGCAGGAATCCATAACATTTTGAAATTACTGGACTCCCGCCTGCGCGGAAGTGACAGATAGGGAATTATTAGAGGTTCCCTTATATATGATTTTTTAGCTACAGGGATTTCCTGA
>CAYYOQ010000323.1:0-2903 GCA_964473235.1 uncultured Thermodesulfobacteriota bacterium
GTGACAGCTGTATATTAAGATTGAAAGGTTTCAGCGAGGCAGGGATTAAAGATCCCACTCCTTATAAAAAATAGGAGTCAGGAGTTGTATCATTCAAAGGATGTAGTTACACTTTTATGAGATTGCTAGAAGTACTGAGGTGATAAGGTATAACTTAAAAATCCGAAATTCCAAATCCGAAGCACTAAACAAATTCGAATGACCGAAACTTAAAAAAATCCCACACAAGATGAGTTAAGAGAAGTTATGTTTTGAACCTTTGCTATTTGGATTTATTTCGGATTTCAAGATTGCATCCAGTATCCAGTATTTTCCTGTGGACTATTGACCATCGACTGTGGACTCTTTTATCTTGTATCCAGTATCTTCTCAAGAAACCTTATCATAATGTGAAAAGTGCATGGAGAAACTGCCTCTGCCCTGGGTAATGGACCTTAGACTGGTAGAATAACCGAACATTGGTTTAAGTGGTACTTTACCATCAATTATACTTATTGCACCCTTTGCATTAATCATCCCTACCTTTCCTCCCCTGGCATTGAGATCACCTATCACCTCCCCCACAAACTCATTAGGTACCACAATCTCAATCGACATAATAGGCTCTAAAAGAATAGATTTTGCCTTAAGGCATCCTTCCTTCAATGCAGTAGAAGCTGCAATTTTGTAGGCGAGAGGAGTAGAAGCACCTTCCCGGTAAGAGCCATCTAAGACGGTAGCCTTGATATCTACCATAGGATAGCCTGCGACAACCCCGCCCTGGGTTGCTTCTCTCACCCCCTCTTCAATATCATGGGCAAACAGTGATGAGAGCGTTTCATTCTTTATGCTATTAACAAACTGAATCCCGTCGCCCCGTGGCAGTGGTTCTAGCTTTAAGACAACATGTCCAAAATGAGTTTCACCACCCAACTCCCGCTCAAATTTACCCTCTAACGTTACAGTTTCTGAAATCGTTTCCCTGTAGACTACCTGGGGCTTGCCCACTTTTACCGGTACATTGTAGTCTTCCAGGAGGCGATTAACCATTACCTCAAGGTGCAGTTCTCCCATACCGGAAACGATGGTCTGACCGGAATCATCATCAAATCTGACTTTTAAGGTAGGATCCTCTTCTGCAAATTTAGTAAGTGAGAGGGCAAGTTTTTCCTGATCAGCGGTTGCCTTGGGCTCAACAGCAATAAACATCACCGGTTTGTAGAATTCGATGGACTCCAGGACAATGGGACGTCCCTCTATACAGAGGGTGTCACCTGTGGTAGTATCTTTTAAACCTGCAGCGGCGATGATATCACCAGCCTTGGCTTCTTCCATCCGCTCTTTTTTGTTGGCGTGCATCTTAAAGATACGTGCCACCCTTTCCTTGACCTTCTTGGTGGCATTGAACACTTCCTGGCCTGCCTTTAGAGTGCCGGAATAGATTCTGCAATAGGTGAGTTTCCTCCCCTCTTCCATGATCACCTTAAATGCAAGCGCAGAGAAAGGATCTTCGTATTTACTGTGCCTCAATTCCATACTCTTGGTTTTAGGATTTATCCCCTCAATGGGTGGAACTTCAAGAGGAGAAGGAAGATAGTCAACTACTGCGTCAAGGAGCGGCTGAATACCTTTATTTTTTAACGCTGCACCGCAAAGCACAGGAACAACGCTCATATCCAGAGTTGCTTTTCTAATGAGCGTTTTTATTTCTCCCTCTGAGATCTCTTCACCTGCGAGATATTTCTCCATGATCTGGTCATCCTTTTCAACTATTGCTTCAAGCAGCTGGTGTCGGTAGTTATGAGTAAGTTCATGAAGCTCAGAGGGTATCTCAAACTGTTCAAAGGTCACCCCGAGTGTATCCTCACTCCAGAGCAGCGCTTTTTTTGAAATTAAATCAATCACTCCTTTAAGGTTCTCCTCCCTCCCCCAGGGGATCTGGACTGCTACCGGATGGGTTCCCAACTTCTGTACCATCATCTTCATGGTGCCAAAGAAATCAGCCCCCGGTCTGTCCATCTTATTAACGAAGGCAACGCGGGGAACTCGGTATTTATCTGCCTGATGCCACACCGTTTCAGATTGTGCTTCCACCCCCTCCACACCGCTGAACACCACCACTGCCCCGTCTAAAATCCTCAGTGACCTCTCTACCTCAATGGTAAAATCAACATGACCAGGGGTATCAATTAAATGAATCTCATAAGTGCTCCAGTTAAAGGTGGTGACCGCAGAAGTAATGGTGATGCCCCTCTCCTGCTCCTGGTGCATCCAGTCCATGGTTGCTGCGCCATCGTGCACTTCACCAATCTTATAAATACGACCAGAGTAGTAGAGAATCCTCTCGGTGACGGTAGTTTTCCCCGCATCGATGTGAGCGATAATACCAATGTTCCTTATGTGGGATAATTTACCTTTAACTGCCATGAGAGCCTACTTAATAAATTCTCTATTAACCACCAGGGGGACACTACAGTCAATATGCCCGGCCAGGGTTTCTATCTTTTTGCCATCAATGAGAATCCACACCTTTCCAATCCCTCTATTATTCAATGCTACTGTGTTTACAATGGAATATACGGTCATCAGCTCTGCCGAACTTCCACCTGGATGATCAAGAGATAAGGAAGAGCTAAAATCAAGCCACGCCTCTCCGTTTTTAATACGCACACTTTTAAGAATCGTACGTGGAGGGATGGTGCGGATTAAGGTTCCTTTCGGTCCTTTAATAAGCTCTTCTATGATGCGCTCAATTTTTTGTGGCGGTGAAAGTTTCAAAGGAATTGTTCTCGGCTCACTTCTTAAATTATCTGAATCGGGATCTCCAAAGTAGAGCGCTACCTCCATCTCCGGTGTGTGCAGATAGGTCTTCACAAAATCTTTCAGATACCCTACCTTTCCTGACCGGTAGACACTATAAGCTA
>CAYYOQ010000324.1:0-2888 GCA_964473235.1 uncultured Thermodesulfobacteriota bacterium
TCTATCTTGTAGCGGAGCATCTTACCAAGAGTGGTAAGGATAATAGATTCACCTTTCCTGCCTACATTCCGAGCAATACCAACAGGGGTGTCTGGTTTCCTAAACCGAAGAAGGAGTTTTTGTGCCTCTCTGATCTGATCAGTTCTGTTCCTGCTCCTTGGGTTATAAAGACAGATGACAAAATCCGCCTGGGCAGCATGGGTAAGCCTTTTGACAATCACCTCCCAAGGAGTCAATAGATCACTTAAGGAAATAACTGCATAATCGTTCATCAGAGGGGCTCCCAGGCGGGCTGCCGCTGCGTGGACTGCGGGCACACCGGGAACAATCTCAACCTCCAGAGTATCATAAAGCCTCTTCTTGTTAATAAGCTCAAGAGCCAATCCAGCCATTCCATATACACCCGGATCCCCACTCGAAATGAGGGCAACCGTTTTCCCTTTTCTCGCTACTTCAATTGCTCTACTGCACCGCTCTACTTCTTGAGCCATCCCAGATGAGATCACCTCTCTCCCAGTGATGAATGGTTTTACCAAGTAAATATACCTCTGGTAGCCTACTACCACATCGCAGTTTCTTAAAACAGCAATACAGTGCGCCGTCATATCCTTATGATCCCCAGGTCCTATGCCTACCAGGAATAAAGTTCCCCTCTTTCTGTTCATACATCTCGTAAATAGTAAATGAATTATTATAAATCCCAAATCACAAGCACCAAATTCTAAACAATCTCAAAATCCAAATTTCCAATGTTCAAAACATAATTTCCTTTAGATCAAATTTTGGATTTTGTGCTTTGGTCATTTGAATTTGTCTGGAGCTTAGGATTTAGAATTTCGGATTTCTGAAATGATACATGGTCCAGGGTAATAAAACATTCTGATGATCATTCATTTACTCCCCGACCCTTCACCCCTGAAAAACCGTTCAAGTGGTATCTCGGCTACCGCTATAGTGACATTGGGTGTCTTTGCCTTAGGATACAGAAGCGTTTTTACTCCCGCACCTAAGAGGGCAGCAGGTTCACACACCCCTGTGCTTCCCACCGCCTTCAGTGCACTTTTGGATGAAGGAGAAGGACATGCAACCTCATTTAACTGGCGGGGAGTGAAGAACTCCATTTCCAGATGGTATTGCTTGGCAAAAGAGGCAAGACCTTCTTCTCCAGATTTGGCATCAATACTTGCTATCTTCTTAATAGAGTTAACGCAAAGTCCCCATGTATCAAAAAACCTCTTTATGGTGTTCTCAATTTCTGTACGTGAGGTGTTGCGATTACAGCCTATCCCCACTACCAGATTGCGAGGATTAAGGACAATGACTTTCTCACAGCACCTACATATCTCTCTTTCAACCTGCCTGTTGCTTATAATAACCTTATAGAGACAATCAGAGTTAAGTAAGTCTCTTAACGTTTTGTAAAACACAAGATTACCCTTTCCCCCAATAGAGAGATATGGTCTAAGCAGATCTGGATAGATGCCAACCTTTTCTCCCTGCAGCAGTGCATAGGTACACTTCTTAAGCACATTCAAATCAACCGGAAAGCATTCAAGCCGTTGTGCCAGAAGATCGACCGCCAGTGTTTCATGCACGTCAGAGGCAGTCGTAATTACTGGTTTCCCGCCGGTAAGTATGGCAACCCTCCTTGCCAGTTCGTTCGCACCCCCCAGATGCCCGGAGATGAGGCTTACTGCAAATCTTCCCTTCTCATCAACCACCACCACTGCCGGGTCACTGCTTTTATGGGTAAGAAAGGTGCTAAGGGTTCTCACCACAATCCCCGTTGCCATAATAAAGATTAGGCTTTCGTAATGGTTAAAGAGTTCACCGCAGAGTGTTCTTAAATCCATGGCAAAAAAGGAACATCCCTTTCGTTTAATACCAAGCTTCTCTGGCACGTAGAGGCACGCATGAGAAAGCCTGTTTTTAAGCTGCATTCCCAGCTCTGCCCCGCTTTTAGTAAGCGTAATTATTGCACATCCCCCTTTTTTATTAGAAGCCTTTCTGAAACCATGGGTAAACCCCTCATGGTAAAGTTTCGATCTCAATCCACTGATACCACTATCCAGCACCTTTCCTACCAGAATCAGTGCCTGCCGCTTAATCCCGGCACTCCGCACCTTTTTCGCAATAATTGCAAGCGTCCCCTTAAGAATCTTCTCATCAGGCCAACTAGCTTTATAGACTACCGCAACCGGGGTGTCCGGTGAATAAGAGGTCATAAGCTGTTTCACTACCTTTTCTATCTGCGGCACACTTAAAAAAATAGCCATGGTAGACTGTGATTGCGCGAGCTGAGCTATCGACTCCCGGGAAGGCACTTTGGTACGCCCACTGATACGAGTTAGGATAAGGGTCTGAGAGATATCTGGCACGGTGAGTTCCCTTTTCAAAGAGGCAGCAGCGGCAAAAACTGAACTCACCCCTGGAATAATCTCAAAAGGGATTCCCTTTTTATCAAGCTGTCCAATCTGCTCATGAAGGGCTCCATAGATGGAGGGATCACCCGAGTGGATGCGGGCAACTACCTTATCCCCTTCTACCTCCTTAGAAATAATCGTGATAATCTCCTTGAGCGTCATGGAGGCACTATCATAGGAGACCGCTGTGCGCTTCTTATAGGTGAGAATTTGAGGGTTCACCAAGGAACCTGCATAGATGATGACATCTGCATTCTCAATAATACGCTTCGCTTTTAGAGTTAAAAGTTCAGGGTCACCGGGACCAGCCCCAATGAAATAGACTCTACCACTTTTCGTCTTCTTCATCTCAGTAGCTTAAAACTTTTTTTCTATGTTACGGTAAGCTTACGATATTCGCAGCTTTATAAATCCCAAATCCAAAGCACCAAATCCCAAATAAATTCAAAACTAAAATGTTCAAAA
>CAYYOQ010000325.1:0-2881 GCA_964473235.1 uncultured Thermodesulfobacteriota bacterium
CCAGGAGTGTGTTTTAACTTTAAACGTTGTCTAAGGTAGTGGTGTATGCTTTGGGTTGAGTGCTCAAAGGAGAGATGAAGATGAACATGTTAAAAATAATCAGAGCACTAAAAGATCCAATAGACAAAGGCGGCGATGGTTGCTGAACAGGGAATGGTGAATATCCACGCCCATACAATTTGAGCGGCTATTCCCCATCGCACGGCGGTCAAACGTTTAAGTGACCCAATTCCCATGATAGAACCAGTAATAGTATGAGTAGTGCTAATGGGAATTCCCCAAAAGGACGCGGTAAAAATTGTTACTGCGGCACTTAACTCGGCACAGAAACCATCAACCGGCTTAAGTTTGGTAATCTTCTGTCCCATAGTTTTGACGATTCTCCACCCGCCAAACATCGTGCCCAGGGCAATGGCGGTATGGCAAGAGAGTACCACCCACAAGGGGATATAAAATGTATCACCCAACATTCCTGCACTAAAAAGAAGACAACCGATAATGCCCATGGTCTTTTGCGCATCATTTCCGCCATGGCCGATACTGTAGGCAGCAGCAGAAATGAGCTGCCCTCTCCTGAAAAGGTGATCGACACGAAAAGGGGAATACTTCCTAAAGGCTCGATATACCACCACACCAAACATCAGCCCCAAGATCAACCCCATCGTAGGAGATATCACCATAAAGGAAACCGTTTTCAGAATCCCTCCCCACACTAACGATTCTTCTCCTGCCTTTACTAACGCTGATCCTACCAAACCACCCATGAGTGCATGCGATGAACTGGTGGGAAGGCCGAGATACCAGGTAATCAAATTCCAGCTGCAGGCTCCCATCAGGGTAGCGAAGATGATATGATTATCTATGACTGAAAGATCGATAATTCCTATCCCGATGGTAGTCGCCACATGAAGGCCAAAGAACAAAAATGCGATAAAGTTAAAAAATGCTGCCCAGCACACCGCATAGCGGGGTGACAAAACCCGAGTTGAAACGATGGTGGCGATGGAATTGGCAGCATCGTGAAACCCGTTAAGGAAATCAAAGAATAGTGCGAGGAGAATTAACCCCACGATCGACCACTGCATCCTCTTACCTCTGTTTCACGATAATTGATTCAACAATATTGGCTACATCCTCACACTTATCAAGCGTAGTTTCTGCCACCTCATATATTTCTTTCCATTTGATGATGGTTATCGGATCTTTGGTGCCCTCTAGAAGTTTGCTGATAACGACTTCTCGTATCTGGTCTCCAATATTTTCGAGGGTGTTAATTTCAATGCAATACTCAAGGATGCGGTTGTACCGTTTTAGCTCTCTTAATTCCTTAATGGCATTAGCTAATGCATGGGTTGACTGTTCGATCACATCGGCAAACTGGATAAGGCCACTATTTACCTCCAACAGTTGGTAGAGGCGCATCCGTTTAGTGATGGCATGGATGAGATCTACTACATCGTCCAGCTTTGAGGTTAAAGAGTGAATGTCTTCACGATCAATCGGAGTAATAAAGGTGCGGTTCAGATTACTGATAATCTCATGGGTGATGGTATCACCTTCATGTTCAATATCACGCATCTTGCGAACGCCTTCATCATCAAATTTCCCGGTCTGACTCAATTCTTTGAATAATTGAGACGCAGCCACTGCGTTTGATGCCTGATGATCGAACATATCAAAAAACTTCATTTCTTTGGGTATTAGACTGAAGCGCATACGAACTCCCCCTTCTGATGTGGATAGCATACCATGTATCTACAGGTAACTCTCAATTGAGATAGTATAGTAAACAACTAAAGAAAGTTGTCATTGCGAGGAGTCCTTGATAATGCCGGACGACAAAGCAATCTCATGTGATTACTTCGCTCCGCTCGTAATGACATTTTTTATGTCAATTTATTAAAGTCGCTCACTATAATATTCAACTCTTACTATCACAGTATCCTACAAAATGTAAATAATTTAAATGAGGAATGTACATTTATTGGTGATAGGTACCCTTACTATTGGGTAATGGCCGTACTCATCGGGAATTCGAAAAAAAGGTTTGAGCGATCAACCCGGCAATGGGGGGAAAGAAAAAGGTGCTTCGTGAGGGCGGCAGAAGTAATGATAGGTTCCCGCCTCGGTAAAGGTACATGAAAAGTTTGGAGTCCCACCATTGATGGAGGCATCAAAGAGCTTCCCTGCATTTGGGTCAGAGGGACCCGCACCACTGGTAACCGCATGAACCCCTTCTCGCCACACCCAGCTCACCGTGTCGCCCGCCTTGATGGTTACCGTATCAACCTGCGTGTCGTTGTTATCATCCGCGTCAAAGCGAAAGTCTTCAACCTCAATTTCCACCGGTGCTTTGGCAGATACTATTTTAAATACCTGACCCGTAGTTCCTGTAGGACCAAGGGTAGTGGGAGTGAGCAGGTAGATTTCTCCATTTACGTCCTGTCCACAAGCCACTATGAAACGGTTAAGTTTTCCATTGCTCTGACTATCTACAGCATCTTCAGTAAATTCAATTTTGGTTTCAGAGGATTACCATTCACTATTTTCATTTTCCTCAGCGATAAAGATGGTGCCATCGGGTATGGCGAAATTACACCAACCATACTGATGGTTACTTTCCTTTTCAACAGTGATAAATTTTCCTTCGTTTTCATTTTTTTTAAATCCTCCTGTCTGTGGTAAAGATTTATAAAATTTTTCACCACGATCTGAATAATGTTCAGCCTCACCGAGGCTCACGCTCTTCAGTTATTCAACAGCCTGGTTCATTAGGATGACCGCAGCAGTTTTGAAATTTTGTAAGCTTAATCAAGTTATTCCTCACGATTTGACGTAACTTCACCGGCCAGGGGAGGTGTGAACGAAGATTGGCGAGTAC
>CAYYOQ010000326.1:0-2875 GCA_964473235.1 uncultured Thermodesulfobacteriota bacterium
TTGCTTCACTTCGTTCGCAATGACAATTTCTTTGACTTTTTACGACTTCATCACCATTTACCATTTACCTTCAGGCATACCAGCACCCACCTCCCCTCCCCCGGGTGTCTCAACCTTGCGCTGATAGTTGCAATATGTTAGTTTTCAATTGTTCCCGCTTCACTAACTCCCTTGAGATCACTTCTCACGGTATCTGGGTGTGAGACCCGTCTTTTATTGGTTGGACTGCGTTTCGCGGGATACGGTAGCGTAGAAAATAAGGAATGAACCGACTTACCATGAAGGAAAAAACTACCCGGCAGCTAAACCGGCTTAAGGATGAGAAAAGTCCCTACTTGCTTCAACATGCGGATAATCCGGTTGACTGGTATCCGTGGGGGGAAGACGCGTTTGAGAAGGCACGGCAAGAGGATAAACCTATTTTTCTCTCCATCGGCTACTCCACCTGCCACTGGTGCCACGTGATGGCAGATGAGTCATTTGAGGATGAGGAAATAGCAAAACTTTTAAACAAGGTTTTTGTCTCTATTAAAGTAGATCGAGAAGAACGCCCCGACATTGACACCATCTATATGTCGATATGCCAGCTACTCACCGGGAGCGGGGGGTGGCCACTCACCATTATTATGACTCCTGATAAGAAACCTTTTTTTGCAGCAACCTATATCCCTAAGGAAAATCGTTTTGGAAGAACCGGTATGCGTGAACTGATACCTCAGATTCAAAAGCTATGGATTACAAAACGTGATGAAATAGTAAACTCCGCCAACTCTATCACTTCCTCACTCACCTCTGCTTCAAAGGATGCTCCTACCGACACCCTGAACGAATCGACACTCAAGGATACCTATCACCAGCTCTCGCAACGTTTTGACACCCTCAATGGTGGTTTTGGGAGCGCACCCAAATTCCCCACTCCTCACCATTTTTCTTTTCTACTGCGCTACTGGAAACGCAGTGGTGATGACACTGCGCTGCACATGGTGGAAAAAACCCTTTCTTCAATGAGACGGGGTGGCATCTACGACCACGTTGGTTTTGGGTTCCACCGTTATGCTACCGATGAAAAGTGGCTGGTGCCCCACTTTGAGAAAATGCTCTATGACCAGGCACTGCTCGCCATGGCTTACACCGAAGCATTTCAAGCGACGGGTAAAAAAGAATACGGGCAGACCGCACAGGAGATTTTTACCTACGTCATGCGTGATCTGACCTCACCTGAAGGTAGATTCTATTCTGCTGAGGATGCTGATAGTGAAGGGGAAGAGGGTAAATTTTATCTCTGGAGCCACGAAGAAATCCACTCTATCCTTTCTCAAGAAGAATCCGAGCTCATAAGAAAAATATTCAACATCGAAAAAGATGGTAATTTCTCAGAAGAGTCGACCAGACGTACCATAGGAATGAACATTCTCTATCTCAAGAAATCACTCCCTGAAATTGCTTCAGACCTGAAGTTGACCGAACAGTCACTTCAAGATCTCCTGGGCACTGCACGGGCGAAACTTTTTCGCGCACGTAAGGCGCGCATCCATCCCCATAAAGATGATAAAATTTTAACTGACTGGAATGGCCTGATGATTGCCGCGTTCGCCAAGGGGGCACAGGTATTTAATGAACCACTGTATACAGAAACGGCAAAAAATGCAGTCACCTTTATCTTCAATACTATGCGTCGTGCGGATGGAAGGCTCTTGCACCGCTACCGAGACACACAGGCGGGGATACCAGCACTCATCGACGACTATGCGTTCTTGGTCTGGGGATTACTCGAACTCTATGAAACATCCTTCGAGGCTCCGTACCTTAGGAAGGCAGGTGAACTTACCCAGGAAATGATCGCGCATTTTTGGGACGAAGGAAACGGTGGATTTTACTTTACCCCTGACGATGGCGAACCTCTCATCACCCGTCCCAAAGAACTCTATGACGGAGCACTCCCCTCTGGAAACTCTGTGGCGCTCTCTAACCTGCTCAGGCTTGCTCGTAGCACGGCAAATACCGATTACCAGGAAAAGGCAGCACATCTGGTGCAGCTATTCTCACCGGCAGTGAAACAAGCGCCTTCAGCGTATACTCAACTCATGGTGGGGCTTGATTTTGCACTAGGTCCTTCCTACGAGGTAGTGATTGTGGGTACTCCATGCGCTGAAGACACTCACGCCATGATAAGGGCACTGAGGAAAGAGTTTCTTCCCCACAAGGTAGTTCTTTTTAAACCATCCTCATCTGGCACCCCTGAAATCGCTCACCTCGCGCCCTTTACCAAGGACCTCTCTTCTATCAATAACCACACCACCGCCTATATCTGTCGTAACTATTCCTGCACGCTTCCCACCACCTCAATAGATACTGCCCTTCAATTACTCGGTAAGCATAAGTAAGTACTCACCAAAGGATATTTGAAATTTAATTTAACCGTTTTGAACTCATTCTTCCTCGCCCCCGACAGGGGGCTGTGTTGCAATCCCTTTTGGTCATTGCGAGCGACCGAAGGGAGCGTGGCAATCTCCATATTTTCAATACCTTATGAGATTGCTTCGGTCGATTTACTCCCTGGCCGAACAGGCCCTCGCAATGACATTACGACACAGCCTCCGCAGGGGAGAGGAAGCATGTGGTCAGGACAGTTGTAGAATGTATTAAAATTTGAAATATCTTTGGTTAGGATTTATTTGGAACTTGGATAGTGGGTTTTGGAATTTAAAAGCTATGAGTGTTGTAGTGAGCGATGGCGGGAGCTTTTTGCCTTGCTAAACGAAGGTTCTTATGTTAGAAAAATCTACATTTATGAATGAGTTCGGGATTGGGAATTGAGGAATGAAGAGAGATCTGGGATGTGAGACTGGGATATGCGATACTAATTTCTATTCAC
>CAYYOQ010000327.1:0-2875 GCA_964473235.1 uncultured Thermodesulfobacteriota bacterium
ATCTTCACCACCGTCCCCATTTCGCTATATTCCTTGGGGAGGTGGAGAATGGTATCAATACACTCACCCAGAAAATCATTGACCCTGGACACGATGACATCGCGAAGATAGCCCTCTATGTCATCAGTAAAATACTCACCCATGGTTCCGACAATGGTATTGATAAAAAGCAGGGGTTGGGTGATTCTAAAGGTAAAATTGCCAAATGCCCTGAGCCGCACCATACCCAGCTCGCTATCCTTAAATACCACCGGGTCCTTGGTCCCCCACTTCATGGTGGTAAATACTTTCATATTGACAAAATAAATCTCTGCCCTGAAAGGACTGGTGAATCCCCAGGGAAGGCTTAAGATTTTAGTGATAATGGGGAGATTTAAGGTTGAGAGCATATGTCTTCCTGGACCAACCACATCTAACGCTTTCCCGTCACGGAAAAACACCGCCGCTTGATTCTCTCTCACCACCAGCTGAGCACCCATCTTGATCTCACCAGACCCCTTTTCGGGATATCGGTGGACTATCTCCTGTCCACTCTCATCAAACCACTCAATGACTTCCATAAACTGGCTCATGGTATTTTCTCCCTTGAAAAAAAATGGATACACCGTCCTGCTTAGTGGCTGAACGAAAACCTTCTCACACTATATCGGCTGTCATTTCGAAGGAGCAAAGCGACTGAGAAATCTCATTCACATTCAGAGATCTCACCCGGAGTTTACCCTGAGCAAAACCGAAGGGGTCGAAATGACAATAGAGCAAAAACTGGGGGGTTTCATTCGGACACTACTTAAAAAAGGATTTGATCATTTTTTATTCTTATAAAATCGCTCAACCGTGCTCACCACCAGCTCCTGTTGTTCAATGGTAAGTTCTGGATACACAGGTAGTGCTAATACTTCCTTTGCTGCCCGCTCTGCCTCAGGGAAACTCCCTTTCTTATAACCGAGCCCTTTATAACAGGATTGCAGATGGACGGGAAGTGGATAGTAAATGCCGCAACCGACACCCTGCTGAGTAAGGAACTCCTTGAGACTATCCCTCTCATAGGCTCGAATCACATACTGGTTAAACACATGGTAGTTTCCTTCCCTCACATAGGGAAGCGCAATGGGCTTTCCCTTTCCCACTCGGGTATCTCTATCGGTCACCAATCCCGTTTCCTTAAACATTTTATTATATCTCTCTGCATTCAGTCGACGCGCAGAAGTCCACTGCTCAAGGTACTTAAGCTTCACCCTGAGGACTGCCGACTGGAGGGCATCCAGTCTCCCATTGATCCCGATCAGGTCATAGTAGTACTGTTCCTGCTGCGACCTGCTCCCGTGGTGTCTCAAAGACCTCACCTTCTCTGCCATACCCTTATCATGGGTCACTACCATACCACCCTCACCATATCCACCAAGGTTTTTAGTGGGGAAAAAGGAGAAGCATCCAAAATCACCTCCGCATCCCGCAAAGTGAGAGGAACCCCTACTGAGGTATCGTGCCCCCAGTGCCTGAGCAGCATCCTCTACAATCTTTAGGTGATACTTATGAGTAATCATGGTAAGGGAATCCATATCGGCACACTGCCCATAGAGGTGAACGGGAATCACTGCTTTCAGTTTATTGCGTTTGTTACCCCTCAGGGAGGAAACAGTTTCTTTCGTTTTCTCAGGTGAGATGGTAAAGGTAAGGGGATCAATATCCACAAAGAGGGGAGTTGCTCCTACTCGAGTGATGGAACTTACGGTAGAGAAAAAGGTAAAGGGTGTGGTAATAACCGCATCATCTCTTCCCACCTCCAGTGCCATGAGAGAAATAAACAGGGCATCGGTTCCAGATGATACACCAATGGCGTGGTCTATCTGCAGGTAGCGCACCATTTCTTTCTCAAAATCCTCTAACGTGGGACCGAGGATAAATTGCTGGCTCTCCAGCACTTCATGTACTGCCGATACGATCTCTCTCCTTATGCGCTGGTACTGAAGTTTTAAATCGAGCAGTGGAACTTTCATAGAGACTCCTTTCTAACGCAGAACTAACTGATGCTGAATGCAAGATACAGTCCATAGTTAATAGTCCATGGTCCACAGAATAAATCCTACGCACAAAACACGAAACAAATCCGAATGGCCAAAACTCAAATTACCAAAACATATGTTGTAGACTTTTGAACATTAGAATTCTGAATTTGTTTCGAATTTCGGATTTCGATATTCGAATTTGGAACCATTATTGAACCCTGGAATCCTTGATCCCTTGAACCCTGTTTTCTGTGTGCTGAGAACTGGTGTTAGCCAAATGTTTTCCCGGTCTTCTTTAGTTTCTTTTGAGTCTCCCGAAGAGTTTCCTCCCAATACACTCGTACCCGGTAATCTCTCTTTCTCCAGACATTCAGATAGCACTTGAGAAACCGTAAGCGGTCTGTTGTTGACACCCTGCGAGTATTAAGCAGAGAAGTGTTGAGACGGGCGAGGTCTCTAATCTGTTCTTTTTTTGTGGTACTCTCTTTAATCGTAGCACTGTCCAAGTCAACGAGGTACAACTCTCTCTTCTGTCCTTCCTCTCCACGCACTAAAATATTGGATGCCTTCAAATCCCTATGGCACACCCCCCGCTCATGCATCTTTCTCACCACACCCGCAGCCTGGTAGAGAAGCTCTCTTTTCATGCGCATACCCCCTGGCGGTGTACCTGCCCTTCCCTCTTTGAATACCCCTGTGAGGGGAAGTACTCCCTCACTATGCTGAGCGATATAGAAACTTTTGATGAGCACCCCTCCCCTTCTCCTCTCCACAAAAGCAATAGGGTGCGGTGTAGGAATTGCTCGTGCGAGTAATCCATGCGCCACTCGCCACACCCTCTTAGCTCTTGAGCGACGAAAGAGATACTT
>CAYYOQ010000328.1:0-2859 GCA_964473235.1 uncultured Thermodesulfobacteriota bacterium
TAAAAGTAGTGGTTGAAGTCATAGAACGCGTTCAGCATCCATCTCATGAATACTATATGAGGATGGCGCTTGGAGAAGCCCAACGTGCACTAGTAAAGGGAGAGGTTCCCATAGGTGCCGTTCTGGTCTCTGAGGGTGAGGTGCTCGCCAGTGCTTACAATAAGCCAGTGTCCCTGCATGATCCTACTGCTCATGCTGAAATCCTGGTGTTGAGGGAAGCTGCTCTTAAGCGAAAGAATTATCGCTTGCTCAACACCTCGCTTTATGTTACGGTTGAGCCCTGTGTGATGTGTGTGGGTGCAATGGTGCAGGCGAGGATTGAAGAGCTGATATTTGGTGCCTTTGATCCTAAGGCAGGAGCCTGCGGCAGTGTGTATACTATCCCTTCTTCTCCCGGAACTATGCATAAGATGACAGTGATTTCTGGCATTTTAGAGGAGGAGTGCAGGGAGATTATTCAGAGATTCTTTAAAGAGAGGCGGTAGGAAAGAGATGCAGGATATGGGATGTGAGATATGCGATTGAGGAATTCAAACAGTCCATCGTCCATGGTCAATAGTCCATAGAGGAAAAATCCGAAATCTGAAGCACGAAATTCGAAACAAATTCAAAATCCAAATGTTCAAATTTTTTTGCTGACAACTGAAAACTGATTTTGTAGTTTTTTCCCTGAACGCTGAAACCTGTTACCTGCTTTTTGAGGAGAGATGGCCGAGTGGTTGAAGGCGCCGCTCTCGAAAAGCGGTATCCCGAAAAACGGGATCGTGGGTTCGAATCCCACTCTCTCCGCTTCCAATTAGTTGACAGTTGTCTGTTATCTGTTGTCAGCGGAAAGGTATTTTCCATTATAATAGGTGAACCTTGTACTGGAAACTGGGAGCTGAAAGCTGAACCCTGTTACTACAGGAGAGATGCCCGAGAGGCCGAAGGGGCACGATCGGAAATCGTGTGTTCCGTTAACAGCGGGACCGTGGGTTCGAATCCCACTCTCTCCGCCAGAAGCCATTCACGAAATATTGATAGCTGGGTCCTGCGCAACGGAAATTTGCGAACCCCGTCAGGTCCGGAAGGAAGCAGCGGTAGTAAAACCTTCCGTGTGCCGCAGGGGAGCCTAGCTATCAATATTTGTTATCATGTTTTTTTAAGGAGTGAGAGCTGTGTCCTACCAAGTGCTTGCACGCAAGTGGCGACCACAAACCTTTGAAGAGGTTATTGGTCAGAAACACGTGGTCAAAACCTTAAGGAATGCCATTGCGAACGCACGGATTGCTCACGCGTTTCTCTTTACCGGTCAGCGCGGGATAGGTAAGACCACCATTGCCCGCATTCTCGCCAAAGCCCTCAACTGTCAGGAGGGACCTACCCCAGAGCCCTGCGGTCGTTGCACCTCATGCCGAGAGATAACCGAGGGAAGTGCTATGGATGTACTGGAGATTGACGGTGCCTCTAATACCGGCGTGGATGATGTGAGGGAATTGAGGGAGAGTGTGAAATATGTTCCCTCGAGTGGTAGATATAAGATTTATATTATAGATGAAGTGCACATGTTATCGAATAGTGCGTTTAATGCCCTGCTTAAAACTTTAGAAGAGCCACCTGCCCACGTCATCTTCATGTTTGCTACCACAGAGCCGCACAAGATTCCTTCCACCGTGCTCTCCCGCTGCCAGCGATTTGACTTGCGTCGCCTTCCACCAGAGGCGATCGTGGGGCAATTGAGCGCCATTGCCGCTCAGGAACACATTTCTATAAGTGAGCAAGGTTTGAGGAGTATTGCCAGTGAGGCAGAGGGGAGCATGAGAGATGCCCAGAGTATTTTAGACAGAGTTATTTCTTATGCGGGCAGAGAGGTGCGGGATGAGGACGTTATCGAGGTACTGGGATTAGTAGATAAGAGTGTGCTTACAAGAACTTCTCAGGCAGTGCTCGGTAAAGATGCGAAAGAGTGCCTTGCGATCATACAGGATATTTTTCATTTTGGCTATGATGTCAGGCAGTTTTATCAGGCAATGCTTGAGCATTTGAGAAATTTAGTTATCGTTAAGATTAGCAAAAACCCTGCTCCCCTTTTAGATCTGCCTTCCCAGGAATGTGAGGCGTTGAGAGCGCAGGTCAAAGAGAGCGAGGTAGAGGTGCTTCAGCGACTGTTTGATATCTGGTGCAAGGCAGAGGAGGAGATTAACCGGTCTTCGCAGCCTCATATTATTCTTGAGATGACCTTGCTTAAGATGGTGTACTACAAGCGCCTCCTCCCTTTAGACGAGGCCCTGGCGAAACTGAGTAGTGTGGAAACGAGACTTTTACATAGGAAGGGAGAAGGTGAGAGCACTCATCATGTCCCTCTTGCTCCCCCACCACCGGAGTACAGAGAGATTCCTGGTGAGGAGAGAGAAGTTACTAAGGTAGAAGAGCAACCCCCTTCTCTCACACCAGATGTCTACCAGGGTACGCAGGACAGGGGGTGGGACACATTTCTTGCGTTTGTCAGAAAGGAGAAACCGCTGCTCGCCGCGCTCCTTGACCATGGTCGGCTCCTTCACCTCGATCAGGAAAAGATAGAGGTGGGATTTGCCTCTCAGTCAATTTTCTTGGAGAGTGCTCAGGATGCGGAGAAAAAGAAGCAACTAAAAACTATTGGTGAAAAGTTCTTTGGAAAATCGATGCAGGTTAACATTACTCCCCTTAAGGGGGGAGATGGTATTCCATCACCTGCTCAAGGGAAGGAACGGGTAAAGGGTGGTGAGGAGGTTCAGGAGAAAGAAACTTCAAAGGATGCTTTGATAGAGGAAGCGCTGCACCTTTTTAATGGAAAGATTGTTGAGGTGAAGAAGGAAAACAGCGGGTGAGTGAGATAGAAGA
>CAYYOQ010000329.1:0-2840 GCA_964473235.1 uncultured Thermodesulfobacteriota bacterium
CGTCGCTTCGCTCCTCGCAATGACACCTGTCAGGACTTTTTACGACGTTATCAATTATGAGTTAAATAGTTTTTCTCAGCACTCGTTGCTCATCACTCGGTACTTGTTGAAGGCTGGCAACCGACAACTGTCAACTGACTAAGATGAACCGCAGCTGCTGCAGTTGTGGGTTGCGCAGGTACTGCAACCACTGGTGTTGGAGCTGCTCACAAATTTCTCACTTGCTTTAAAAGCAAATGCTGACATCAGTTTGTCTACCTTGCTGCCGTGGCACTTGGGGCAGTTGACCGCTGGGGAGCGACTCATTACCAGCTCTTCAAAGTTTTCTCCGCAGCCAGCGCAGTGGTATTCATAAATAGGCATTTGAAACACCCCCGTTTATTTAAAAATAACAGTTATTACAGTTTTTCGCAATTATTTTTTAGGACCACTTGATAGACAACATAAAATATAGACATTGTCATCTTTTCAGGATACCATGGGTAATAACAAACTTTTAAATTCATAAGGAGAAAAGTCATGAGAGAGTTAGGTAAAAAAGATACTACGCGTGTAGTGTGGTTGCTATGTCTTCTGTTCCTGGTAACTCCTTTCAGGCTGTATGCCGCAGCTATTATTATTGACCATACCTGCATAGACCTTTCTCAAATCCCGGATACCTGGATTGGTCAGGCAAAGACCAAGAAGCTTCACTACGCGCACACCTCTCATGGTGAGCAGCTCACCATAGGTCTTGAACGAATAGAAGCTGATGACGCTACCTACAGTGTGGCCATTGAGTCTTGTAACCTTCCCACTGAAGCAGGTGCGCTGTGCATCTTTGATGGTCAGACGAGCGAGACTTACATCACACCTGATTTATATTGGGATTCTATCGAAGGGAGGGCAGATACCCAGAGCGTGCTCACTAATAATCCCACCATTACGCTTTCCATGTGGTCGTGGTGTACCCAGCAGGATGGGAACACAGAGGAGGACACCAAGCGTTACTTAGATTCGATGGCGATGCTTGAGGCTGCCAACCCCGGGGTTACCTTTATCTACATGACGGGTAATGCGCAGGCTACCGGAAGTGATGGTTACAATAGGCACTTACGTAACGAGCAGATTCGTGACTATTGTGAAACTAATGGTAAGGTGCTCTTTGACTTTGCGGATCTCGACAGCTGGTACAATGGAGCAGAGGCAACCTATCAGTATGAAGGACACACCGTCCCCGTTGAACATTCTCACTTTAATGGAGATGAAGCAGGTCACACCACCTATGAGAGCTGTGAGCAAAAGGGAAAAGCGGTGTGGTGGATGATGGCACGGCTTGCGGGGTGGACCCCGGGGAGCAGTACCACTACTACCGTGGGAGGGCCCTGCCCGGTAGAGCAAGTATATGGTGAGTACTCTCCAGAGGCAGCTCTTTTAAGATTTTTACGAGACAATGTGTTGAATACAACAAAAGAAGGGCAAGAAATTGTAAAGTTGTACTATGAGGTGAGTCCCGTCATAGTAGCGATGTTTAAGGATAATGAGGAGTTTCAAGGTGAGTTACGAGAGTTCATCGATGGGTTTTTACCATTGAGAGGCATAGACAGAGAGTGAGCGCGGGGTTGCTTGTAAGTAAAAGACTATAGAATTTTGCAGTAGGTGTCTTTTTGGTAACTTACCAGCTCATGACAGGCTCCTAGGACTTAATTGATAACGGGGCAGTGCTTAAAGATTATTGCGGTGATGAATCCTTAGCATCTCTGTAGACAATTTTTGCCTTCTGCTTTAGCTGGGCGAGATAGTTTTTTACCATTTCCTGTTTTTTCTGCTGGGTCAGCAGCTCTCTTACCTTATCTTGTACCTCATCAAATGTTTTTGTTTTTGCCGGGTTGTGTTCTAGTATCTTGATGAGGTGGTAGCCAAACTGAGTACTCACTACAGATCCAATTTCATTAACCTTCTGGTTAAAGGCGGCATCTTCAAAAGGCTTTACCATTTTCCCCCGGGAAAAGGTCCCCAGGTCGCCACCTTTTTCCTTGCTCGGGCATTCTGAATGTTCTCGGGCAAGTTTTTCAAAGTCAGCTCCTCCGAGGAGCTGTTTTCTTATCCCTTCAATTTTTGCCATCTTCTCAGCCTTAATCTTTTCATCGTCTTTATCACTTACCTTGATAAGGATATGACGAGCGTGGACCGTTTCGGGAGTGTCGAATTGTGATTGGTTGGCAGTGTAGTATTCTTTTATCTCTGCATCGGTGGGGGTGGGAATGGTTAACTCCGCATCAAATAGTTTATTGGCTCGCACCGAAAAGGTAATATCTTTCAGGAACTCTTCTTTGCTAATGCCGCCGGTAGTGAACACGGATTCAAGTGTTATTCCCTGGGGGAGTCGCTTTTCAAATTCAGTGGCAGCTTGATTGGTTTCAGCTTCGCTCGCGGTGATCTTGCGGGTATCTGCCTCTTGCTCAAGGAGGGTGCGAACTATGAAATTCTCAATAAAAGTTTTGCGGATATTGAGTCTCATCTGCTCCATTTGGTCCTGGGGCAACTGACTTTTTATAGATTCAAATGCCTTATTTGTTTTTACTTTGATCTCACTCTCAGTGAGTTTCACTCCATTTACCTCAACCACCACCTCTGGAGGGAGTGAAGAACTATCTTTTGTAGAAGTTATTTGTTCCTCCTTCGGTGATGGGGAAGAGTTTTCTGCTACAGGGGTATCGTTATTTTTACATGCAGTAATGGTAAGCAGTAGGGAAAGGGATAGGAGAGGTAGCGTTTTTAAGCACTTACCGATGATAATCAATGGTCTCATGGGTGTGTTCCTTTTGGTAGTGGTTAATTAATTTGTAGTGCTATGACAA
>CAYYOQ010000330.1:0-2799 GCA_964473235.1 uncultured Thermodesulfobacteriota bacterium
TGATTGAGGACTCTCAGGATATCCCGCTCTCCACCATCGGGCGAATTGACAAGGCAGCGGTGGTAGTTCAATCTACTCAAAACCTGGAGAAGGCATTGACCATTGTTAATATTCTCAAGCACGATATTAGGGAATTAAAGTTTTTTAATACCATCTGTAAACCTACCAGAATAAAGCAGGCTGAGATTAAAGAGATGCCCCTTCATAATGAGGTAATGATCATCATTGGTTCAAAGACCAGCGCGAACACCAAAAGGCTCTATGAAATTTCTAGTGCTCGCAATGAACGAAGCTACTGGATACAAAACAGCAAAGAACTCAATCCCCGGTGGTTTAAGGGGGTTAAGAGCGTGGGAACAATGGCAGGTGCATCAACACCCGACTATACTACCGAGAGTGTGATAGAAAGAATACGCACGCTTTCAAAAAAAGCTGGCAAGCTAGCAAGCTGACAAGCTGAATGATAAATCCTAAATAAATTCCCTCTCCTAATCTTTTTCCCTCAAGTGTAACGCTCCTCAAAGCCCAAAAGGCTGCTCCTCAAGCGAAGCGTTCCTTTATCAATGTATGGACCATCGACTGTGGACTATGGACTGATAACAAGGATAGCGTCCTTTTCACCTCGCAGTAATGATATCTGCCACGATGCGTGAACTGGCGATGACCGGAGGAAGCCCCCCTCCCGGTTGGGTACTTGCTCCTACATAGTAGAGATTTTTTATTGCCCGGTCTCGATTGGAAGGTCTAAAAAATGCACTCTGAAAGAAGGTATGTGCCAGGCCAAAGGTGGCACCGTAGTGGATATGGTAGCGGGTAATGAAATCCCTTGGATAAAAGGTATGGGCGACCTCAGTCAGCGATTCCAGATCAATGCCTACCGCTTTTTTTACTCTTTCAAAGATTACTTGTCGTAACCTCTCTTCATGCTCGGTAAAATGTTCATTACCATTTTCTAGATTCGGAACCGGGACCAGGATGTAGGCAATGTCTTTCCCCGGGGGCGCGAGAGAGCTGTCGGTGACCGTGGGGACGTGAATATAAAAAGAGGGATCGGACGGTATCAGGTGATCTTGGAATATCTGCCGGAGGTTGCGCTTTAGATCGCGGGCGAAAAACAGATTGTGGTGTTCAAGGCCTGCTATTTTTTGTCTCAGTCCCAGGTAGATGAGGTACACTGAACAGGAGTATTTAAAGTGGGGAAGGGACCTCTTCAAAAGGGTACTCTGGGTTGAGGCATAGTCAGCATTGATCACTATCATGTCGGCTTCTACTTCTCCTTCCCGCGTGCCAAGGATAGCTGAACCATTCTGAGGAGCGATGCGGGTAATTTCCGAGTTGTAGTGGTAGTGAACCCCGAATTTTTTACCCATCTTCTCCAGCGCCTTAGGTATCTCGTACATTCCACCGAGCGGGTGGTAAATTTTCTGCACATGGTCAGTATAGGTAATCACGCTGTAAAATGCAGGTGCCTTAAAAGGAGAGACCCCTATGAACATGGCTTCAAAGGTAAACGCAGCACACAGCTTTTCTGAGTTAAAATACTTTTTTGCGAACTGCCAGTAGGACTTGTGTGCCTGTAACGTGCCAAGGAGGCGGAGGTAACGAGGATGCACTACATCGCCTTTAGTGAAACAGCGGTAGAGGAGGGGTCTTACTGCCTTATAGATGCGAGTGGTTTCTTCTATGAACTTCCGGTAGGCGTGAGCACTTCCTTGTTCAAATTTTTCTAATTCATCTGCTGTTTTTTCACTATCCCGGTATACGGTGAGGGTGTCACCTTCAGGGTAGAAAATCTTGTAGCTGGTATCGAGCGCCTTTAAGTCAAGATAATCGGTGAGCGCTTCACCACAGGAAGAAAAAACCTCCTCAAAAAAATCAGGCATGAGTACAAATGAGGGGCCGGTGTCAAATTTAAACCCCCTGTCTTCAATGAGGTGGGCGCGGCCACCGCACTCAGGGAGTTTTTCAAAGACCTCTACCCGGTACCCGCGGTGGGCGAGCCGAGCAGCGGTGGCAAGTCCTCCCACACCTGCACCTACTATGGCGATTTTTTTACTCATGGTCAGGACAATTATACCCTATGAGGCGAGGAGAGCAAGTGCCGCATGGATAAAGGCAGTAAAAAAGAGGGTAATACCACACGCCCTGTGCACCCCGAATGAAAGCTTGATATAGTGTAATCCTGAGGCTACTTGCAAGAGCACCAGGATAAAGTTGACTATACCAAGGATCATAATTATTGAGACACCAGCAATTGACATAGCACGTTACCTCGTGAGGGTTACTCTGTGACTGATACCGTATGGGTTGCTTTGCCTTTACTACCGTGGATATTGCAGTGTGCCTCTGCCTCGATGGTGAGGGGGCCGTTAACGGTGTAGTTGACTTCTCGGGTGAAATTTTCTCCCTCGGGCCGCTTAGAGCGTGAAAAATCCCATCGGGCGATTTCTTTACCGTCTATCGTAAGATATACCCAATTGGTGTAGTGAAGAAAATTATTGCTATTGTGTTGGACATTGAGCTTAATAGTTATCTCAGAGCCTTTTGCGGCACTCGCGGGGGCCTCGACAGATACAGCGGATTTGTTTGCAAAGGCACTGCCTCCTAAGAGCAGCGAGAACACGAATGCTCCCGTTATCATTACTACCATTATTTTGTGATGCATGGTACACCTCCTTGATAAGGTTGTGAGTTTATGTCTGTGTATCAATGGTGCTCTTACTTCTCAGCCAGCTCTGCCACCACTGATAAGCCGATGGGGATAGTGTCTTTCGTTCCTTGTAGTGAGAGCACCACCTC
>CAYYOQ010000331.1:0-2781 GCA_964473235.1 uncultured Thermodesulfobacteriota bacterium
TATACTCTATCTCCCTCTGTTCTGCAAAATCCCATTTAAAAACCTCAATCCCCTGCTCCTGCACCACCTGATGGTAGAGTTCATAGCAGTAAATCATTACTGCCTGAGCGAGGTTGATTGCAGGCTGTCGCACTACCGTAGGTATGGTAGAGACCTTGTGGCAACTTCTCAACTCCTCATTGGTAAGTCCCTTTGACTCCCTGCCAAAGACGAGTGCAACTTTTTTCTCCTGACTAATGCTTCGTATCTCCCGTGCGATCTCCCTGGGAGTGTAAAGAGGGTAGTGACGTCCCCGGACTCGCTGAGTGGTGCCCACGATAAATGAGAAGGGATTTAAGGCCTCTTTCAAGCTTTCGTATACCAGTGCACTATCTACGATGTGCTCAGCTTTGTGGGCAAGGGCATAGGTTTCTAATCTTTTATAGTGAACCGGGTTAATCAGGATAAGTTCCTTTAAACCCATATTCTTCATCGCTCGCGCTACTGCACCAATATTCTCAGGGTACTCTGTCTCCACCAGTACAATTGAAACATAAGAGAGGTCTTTCATTTGAGTTCCCCACCTAGGTTTTTGTAGTAACTTTTTCTATCATGATCTTTAGTAATAATTTATCTAAATAGCAAGCGCATTTTTTTCATTTATAGATCCTCACACCTAAAAATCCCTGGCACCAGCCCGCCTGCCCGGCCAGGGGCCAGGTGCCAGGAGCTAAGGGAGAGGGAGGAGGTGAGGGGTAATTTCAAATATCTTTAACAAGAAAATAGCCTTTAACCCCATTTTCTCTTTGAACCTCACACATTTCAAATCCGTCAATAACTAATTTTCTTATTGACGTTTTCTTCATTATCCGTTAATTAGGTAGTAACCTATTAACGCATCCGTCAATAAAAGAACAGTGTCTTTTCGCTGGAGTAAATGATTGAATCCCGATGACTTCAAGAACTCTGCGGCAGGAAAATGTATAAAAACTTTAGGAGGATACTGGGCATTCATTCCTAATCCCCTCCCACCTCGTATTGAGTATGACCAGGAGATTATTAACCTCCTTTCCGATGCTGACAGATTATTGGGCGAGTTGTCAGGGACTGGACGATTACTTCCCAATCCATATCTTCTCATTGCTCCGTATGTGAGACGTGAAGCAGTGTCAAGCTCTCGCATTGAGGGTACGCAAGCATCCCTTAATGACCTGTTCTTTTTTGAAGCTGAAGAACAGCAACTACCAAAAGTGCCTGATGTGCGTGAAGTACGAAATTATGTTCGGGCTATGGAGTACGGAATTAATCGCCTGAAAAAATTACCTGTGTCTATAAGGTTAGTGAAAGAAATTCACAAGATCTTAATGGAAGGAGTGCGAGGAAAACACGCCACACCTGGAGAATTACGTCGTACTCAAAATTGGATCGGTCCACCAGGGTGCACCCTCAATGAATCTACCTATGTACCGCCGCCTGTTGAAGAGATGAAACAGTCATTAGGCAAGTGGGAAAAATATCTTCACTCAAATCCTAAGCAGCCTCCATTAATTCAATGTGCTCTTATGCATTACCAATTTGAGACAGTCCACCCCTTCCTGGATGGCAATGGCCGAATTGGAAGGCTTTTAATTACTTTCTTCCTGTGTGAAAAAAACTATTTAACACAACCTCTTCTCTATTTGTCTGCGTTTTTTGATAGATTTCGTGATGAGTACTACTCAAGACTTCTTGCCATAAGTCAGCAGGGAGATTGGCATGGATGGGTTAAATTCTTTTTGCGGGGAGTAGCCACGCAATCAAAAGATGCATTAACAGACGCAAGGAAGATTCTCGATTTACACACCAAATATCAGAACGTGCTAAGAAACACCAAAAAGATTCCTGTAGCGGCTCACCGATTAATCGATGAGCTATTTGCCAATCCTGTAATTTCGATTGCTGGATTGAGTAAAAAATGGGACACCCCTTTCATTTCTGTTAAAAGAGGTGTTTCAAGACTTGTTGAAATTGGTATCCTTCGTGAAGCAACCGATAGAAAAAGAAATAAACTCTTCATCGCCACTGAATTAATGAAACTACTCACGACTACCGATCGTTGAAAACTGATACCTTGATTTTTACCCTGAACACTGAACTCTGAATCTCCGATTAGCTAGCCATTGGCCGGTTTGCTGGCGATCTTGTAAGAATTATGCATCGTGCATTATGTTTATCTCTTCGTGCGCTTCGTGGTTGCAACTCAGCACTCTTTTATGGACTATTGACCATCGACTATGGACTGTTTTCTCCTGCATCTTACTACCTGCATCCTTTATCTCACATCCCATATCATCAAAGACTTTTTCGATCAAATGAAAGGGCTTGAAAGGAATTTGAGGAAGTTGACGAAAAGAGATATCAAGTTCCTGAGTAAAGAGAAAAAGAGATATTCTTAGATTTTTACCTATGATATAAAAGAGCATGAATTTTAGTAAGTAGAGTTCTCGTTCATAAAAAAAGACAGGTGGAATAATAGATTCTTACACCTAAAACCCTGGCGCCAGCCCGCCTGCCCGGCCAGGGGAGAGGGAGGGGGATGTTAAAGTCATCACGGGAGAGCAGGTCTAGTCTAGCTTAGTCCGATCATAATAGAACATTTACTACCAACTGTGGACTTTCTTCGCCTGCACTCTGATCCCTGTACCCTGTATTTTTCATCCTACCTCTTGTAATCGATTTACCATTTACCATTTACGATTCACGGTCTTTAAATTCCCTTGACCCCCCTTTAAAAGAGATATATAAATTTAAGTAATTTCGTAA
>CAYYOQ010000332.1:0-2771 GCA_964473235.1 uncultured Thermodesulfobacteriota bacterium
GTTGAGCCGGTACAACCTCCGATGAACATCAGGATCATAAGGATAAATTGGGAGAGCGCAGACCACTCACCAAAGTTTTTTGAGCTATAACCAGTGGTGGTCACAATTGATGCTACCTGAAAGCAGGCGTGGCGCAGAGAATACACAAAACTATCACACAGTGTAAACCGCAAGTTAAACGCGATAATCAATGAGCTGGCAATAAAGACCAAGAAAAAAAAGCGAAGTTCACTATTCTTAAAAAAACTCTTCAGATTGCCTTGCAGTAGCTGATAGTGGAGAGAAAAATTGAGTCCCGCGAGCAGCATGAACACGATAAATACAATGTCAAAGTAGAAACTATTGTAGTACTCAATACTGCTATTTTTGTTAGAAAATCCGCCCGTGGCCAGCGTGGTAAAGGTGTGGCACAGTGAATCAAAGAGACTCATCCCCCCTATACAAAGCAATATGACTTGCAGAATCGACATGAGGAGATATACCTTCCATAAGGTGCGGGCAGTCTCTGCGATTCGAGGCTTGATTTTATCAGGGGTAGGACCTGGAACCTCCGCTTTATAGAGTTCCATCCCCCCTACTCCTAAGAGGGGTAAGATCGCAATGGAAAAGAGGATGATACCCATTCCACCAAGCCACTGGATAAATCCTCTCCAGAAGAGAATGCTTTGAGGAAGTTGCTCAACGGAGGTGCAGATGCTCGCTCCGGTGGTAGTAAACCCGGACATGGTTTCGAAATAGGCATCAGTAAAGGAAGGGATGCTCCCAGAAAAGAGAAAGGGAAGGGAACCAAAAAAAGATGCAGTCACCCATCCCATGGTAACAATAAAAAAACCATCGCGGTGGGTCAACTCCTTTTTTTTTGAAGGAAATACCAGATAGAGAAGAACACCCAGGACACCAGTTATTACCAGAGAGTAAAGAAACGTCGGAATACACCCGTCCTGGTAGATAATTGACACCACGAGGGGAAAGAGCATGGTGAGGGAGAGAAGCAAATAGAGAAATCCCAAGACATTTAAAATAAGGGAAAGCTGCATGGCCTTATTCTACCTTCCCACTGAATCTCATACGCTCACGAGAAATTGTCAAACGTGGTCCACTCCACTAACAAACTTTAGGAAACACAAAAGTGGGCATATTACCAGTATTCCAATTTTACAGTTAAGGTTTTTTCTACCGCAGGCATGGCAGAGGTCAGGGTAAAGATGATGACCCGGTCACCAGGAAGAATGATAGTGTCGCCGGTGGGAATAATTACTTCCCTATCTCTCACCACCGCACCGATGATGGCGCCCCGGGGAAAGTCTATTGCTCGAAGAGGCTTATTAACTAGATCAGATGTTTCCAGTGCAATAATTTCTATCGCCTCTGCATTTTCCTTATGCAGTGAGGCCACAGAGAGTACCTTTCCCTTGCGGATGAACTGGAGGATACGGTTGATGGCCGCAAGATGTGAACTCACCACCACATCCACCCCAATAGTTGATACAATAGAGGCGTAGTCGAGATTGTTAATCAAGCAGATAGCCTTTTTTGCCCCCAGTGTCTTGGCAAGCAATGACACCAGAATATTATACTGCTCATCCTCGGATACCGCGACAAACACATTGACATCCTTCACATTTTCTTCATCCAGCAGATCCCGGTCCGTCCCTGTACCGCGAAGGACCATCGTCTTCTCAAGCTTCTCAGCAATGTCTAAACACCGCTCCTCATCCTCTTCGATAATTTTTGTCTTGATAGATTTTTTTTCAAACCTCTGGGCAAGCTCAACGCCAATTTCACTTCCCCCTGCAATCATTACCCGCTGGACTTTTTGCTCCCTCTCCTTAAAGTAGTTAGTAACCGTGGCAATCTTTTGTGCCTCAGTAACCGCGTAAACAATGTCATTGCCCTCAATCGTATCATCGCCACGGGGAATGAGCACCTGGTCTCCCCTGAATATCGCAGCAATGAGAATATCGTGCTTTTCGTTCTCTTTACTCAAGTCTCGTAGCCTTTTTCTCGCAACATGGCTGCGTGGATCAACCTTAATACCCGTTATTCTCACTCGACCCTCGGCAAACTCTATAATATCGGTGGCATCGGGCATCTCTACCAATCGCGATATGGTGTGTACCATTTCCAGTTCTGGATTAATGGCAAGGTCAATATTGAGGTGTTTCTCCCCTAAAATTCCTGAATTGTGGACATACTCAGGATTTCTGATTCTCGCAACCTTGACAGGAACCTTTGCTTGCGCACTCGCTACCAAGCAGGAAATCATATTCACCTCATCACTGTTGGTAACCGCAACGAGCATGTCAGCATCTTCAATCCCTGCTTGGGTGAGTGCTTCTACACTGCTTCCACTCCCATGGATGGTCTGGACATCAAGCGTGTCCAGGACATGTTTCACCTTCTCCTCGTCCTTCTCAATCACCACTACATCCATTTTTTCCTGCGATAATCGCTCAGCGAGGTGATAGCCAACTTCACCTGCACCCACGATAATAAACTTCATGCGGGATAACCCTCCCCTTTATACTTTATGATTTACAGAACGGTACTTTAATAATTTGGGGATTTTACATCGGAAACTTTCTCTTATGCCACTGGTGGATCTATCACGGTTTGATTACCTCCCGAGGGGGAGGACAATGTATGTGAAGGAAGCGATCAATGAAGAACCTGCTTTTATGAAACGTATTCCACTATGATGAGTTTATATATCAAAACCCATAGTAATTCAATAAAATATATATCTGTTTCTTTAGCTTTGTGTTATAAAA
>CAYYOQ010000333.1:0-2762 GCA_964473235.1 uncultured Thermodesulfobacteriota bacterium
GAGATGACATCCAGTATATAAAGAGGTATAATTAAAAGTGTTGCTGTAGTACTAACACTGGTTTATATTTCTGATTTTGGTCATTTGATTTTGTTTCAGATTTCATTTATTTTTAAATCCCATACCACTTGGTTATCAATGATCTGCCGTCGGGCGAGAGATCCAGGGTAATGCTCTTTAACTCTGTATATTCCTTAAGTCCTGCCTTCCCCAGTTCTCTTCCCACACCACTCTCCTTATAACCACCAAAGGGAACTTCATTGAAAAAAGCCCCATAGGTATTAATCCAGAGGGTTCCCGCCCTGATCCTTTGGGCAAGGGAGTGTGCCTGATACATATCCCTCGTCCAGATGCTCGCCGCCAACCCGTAGCGGGTGTCGTTTGCCAACTGGATGGCTTCATCCACTGTTGAAAAGGTAATGATTGAAAGCACTGGGCCGAAGATTTCTTCCCGTGCAATTTCCATGCGGTTATCGACCTTATCAAAAATAGTCGGCTCAACAAAAAACCCTTTTGTGAATTCCTCACCCTCAGGTACCCTGCCACCTGCTACCAACGTTGCCCCCTCTTTGACACCTGAAGAAATAAAACGTAACACCCTCTCCTGATGCTCACGGGAAATCAGGGGACCCATCATAGTTTCTGGATTAAGACCATTGCCTACCCTAATCTTTTTAGTCTTCTCAACCAATTTTTTAACAAACTCATCATGGACGTCTTGTTGGATAAGGAGCCTTGAACCCGCAACACACATCTGTCCCTGATTGAGAAAAATGGTTGCCAGCGTTCCATTGAGCGCTGCCTCCAGATCAGCACTTTCTAACACGATGGTGGGAGATTTTCCTCCCAGCTCCAGGGTAACCTTGTGTAGGTGAGCAGCAGCATTCCCCATGACCTCCCGTCCGGTCTCAGTGCTCCCGGTGAGAGCAATCTTATCCACTAGTGTGCTCGTGGTTAATGCCCTCCCTATCTCAGATCCAAGACCTGTCACTATGTTTACTACTCCCCGGGGCAGGTCAGTTTTTTCCATTAGCTTAGCCAACTCCAGTGCGGTAAGTGAGGTGAGTGCGGAGGGTTTAAGTACCACGGTATTCCCCGTAAGGAGTGCAGGCGCCAGTTTCCAGGCTGCCATCAGCAGTGGATAATTCCAGGGGATAATCTGGGCAACTACCCCTACTGGTTCATAAAGGGTATAGCTCATTACCGGTGCATTTACCGGAATAGTCTCTCCCTTAAGCTCTCCTGCCATACTGGCAAAACTTTCAAAGGTGTCAGCAGCAGTGGGAATATCTATCAGCGTAGTTTCTTTGATAGGTTTTCCGTTATCCAGAGTCTCGAGCCTGGCCAGTGCACTCGCATGTTCTCTAATGAGCTGGGCAATCTGCCGAAGTATATCTCCCCGTTCCTGGTAGCTCATCCTAGGCCACTCACCCTGATCAAAGGCAGTCCGTGCAGCCTGGATGGCCTTTTTGGCATCAGCCTCATTACCGCGGGGGATACAACCATTTACCTCGGAGGTCGCAGGATTGATGCTCTCAAGCAACTCCTTAGATGCACTCTCACACCACTCTCCACCAACCCACATTCTCCACACCTTACCAGCCAAGATACTCTCCTTCTTTACTCCACAGGGGCATACTCCCACAATTTGAATACCCTATAGAAGGGCGGATACCATTTGGATAAATCCCCCACGTTCCCTTTCTGCAATTTGAGCTTCTTCTGGGTGGTAGCAGCAAAAGGATCAATCTGTCCGTTGAGTACTGCTACCCACTGCTCCCTTTTCCCTGCGATCACAAAATCGGCATCCTCATCATTGCTCACTTTGATAATCTTTCCTTCCTGAAAGTGAAAGTTATATACCTGATCAGTGTCAAGCAACTTGATGGCATACCTCACCGTGAGGTGCGTGGATACCCCTAATCGTTGAACCTCCTCATCTGAATTAACCAGCTCTATCACCTTCTCAATATGCTCTTTTGAAAAAACTGGGTATAGTATCAGCCCCTCCCTTTTTGAAGATGCCGCTTTTTCTTCTTTTGCTGCGGGCGCTCCCAGGCTTTCACCCAGATAAGCCATCATCGCTGCCTCTTCTAAAATTTCTGTGAGGAAAAACGCCTCCCAGAGGCTACACCCCACCGCTACCGTACCATGCTCTCTAAGGATAATGATGTTACTTAGTTTTAACGCCTCAATTACCTTCTCCGGATGGGTCACGGAAGGACTCTCCTGAGCAATAACGGGGGTGGTACCCAGAAAGAGCGAAGATTCAAAGGTCATCGGCGTTATTTTCACTCCCTTCACCGCTAACACATTAGTGTAGGGAGGATGGAGATGAACTACCGCCTCTGCCTCAGTGTTTTGATAAATCGCACTATGGAGTTTGGTTTCCGTTGACGGTTTACCTTCTCCACTGACTATAGTTCCTTTAAGATCCATTACCAAAAAATCTTTTGACGAAAGGAAACCGAGGGCAGCTTGATGGGCAGTCATTAAAAACTCTGAAGGGTTCAATCGCACACTGATATTGCCTCCCCAGGCAACGACCAAACCCTTACGGTAGGCTTCTCTGCCAATGATGATGATCTGCTCACGATAAGATTCTAACTGCGTTAAAGCCATAAAATCCTCAGTAATAAATTGCAAATTACAAGCACCAAATCACAAACAAAGCAGAAATTCAAATTATCAAAATCCAAAAAAAGTGTTTTAGGCCCTTAGCAACCTGATATCGACAAAAGATTGTCGATATGGCTAAGCGG
>CAYYOQ010000334.1:0-2752 GCA_964473235.1 uncultured Thermodesulfobacteriota bacterium
CACCTGAAGGCATGTGTGTGAGTCGTTGCCATTTGGCTACTCTGTATTTTTCTCCCATCTTCACATCCATGTCGCAGATGATGCCGCAGGGGAGGGGTAATTTGTACTTAGTGGTTGCATCAAGGTGAGGGCATTTCGCCAGGTGCTCGTACCACACCGGTTCCCCGTGTTCTTCTTTCTTCTCAATCCAGATATTCCAGCCAAACGCGGGGAATACGTTCACCTCAGCCATCATAATGTCACCTACATCCTTGCCCTCAAACTGTTTAGACCTTATTTTGAAGTTTGCTTCGAAGAGGTCATCATAAATCTTTTTTCCCTCTTTTTCTCCATAGGTGGAGATGAGACTTTGGTAGAGCTTAGGAAGCTTCAATGCGCTTGCTTCTACCAGCATCGCCCTCTGTTGTTCCCAGGGTATTTCTCTTCCCATTTCTTTATTCATGGTGACCTCCTTGGAGTGTTAGTAGTGAATACACTATGATTACAACTCTTTCCACATCTTTCTTTACTCTTTTTACTTTACCTATTTTTTTCAAATAGTTCAAGGGGAGAAATAATTTTATGCAAAGGAGAGGATGGTTCAGGGAAAGGATAAGGAAGATTAGAGGAAGGGTTTGATACGTTGAGCGCTAATGACTCCCTCCCTGACTATGGTGGGTGGAGTGGTGGTGAGATCAATAATAGTTGAGGGAAGGAGGCCTTTCGTGCACCCGCCGTCAACGATGAGATCAACGGAGCCCGCAAGCTGGTGTGCCACCTCCTGGGGTGAGGTACAGCTCTGATGACCGGAGAGGTTGGCACTGGTAGCCGTAAGGGGACAGGCAGCACCTGCTACCAGCAGGCGGGCAATGGGGTGTGAAGAGTTCCTCACCGCAACGGTGTCAGTGTGAGCGGTGACGAGTGGTGGAATAGAGGGGCGTGCTTTGAAAATGAGGGTTAAACCACCGGGCCAGAACTCCTTCATCAGTGCAGTAGCCTGGGGAGGGATTTCTGAGGCTACTTCTCTGAGCATCTGCTCACCCTCAATGAGGAGGGGAAGTGGCTTACCATACTGCCTTCCTTTGATCGCAAATACCTTGTGCACGGCCGCTTGGTTATAGGCTGAAACCCCCAGGGCGTAGAAAGTTTCAGTGGGGAAGGCAATGGTCTTACCAGTGGTAATGAACTCGATTACTGTGCGCAGGGTACTTTGGTCAGGGTGGGAGGTGTCTAAGACTATGGTGAGCGTCATTGCGTTCGCAGCCGACTCGCCTTTTGTACAGTTTCACGAGCGAGGCGTTTTTTAAAACTGTGTAACTTCTTTTTGAGCGCAGGGTATTTGAGTGAAAGAATCTGAACCGCGCACAATGCCGCATTTTTTGCCCCTGTTTTTCCTAGGGCCATGGTGGCGACAGGCACTCCGCTTGGCATCTGTACGGTTGAGAGGAGTGCATCAATACCCTTCAGGGAGGAAGAATCCATGGGTACTCCTATCACCGGTAAGATTGTTTTAGAAGCGATCACACCCGCCAGGTGGGCCGCTCCACCAGCCCCTGCGATAATGAGCTCAATGCCTCGCCTCGCGGCGTTTCTCGCATAGGCGGCGGTAAGATCGGGAGATCTATGGGCAGAAGAGATGGTAATCTCATAGGGTATCTTAAACTCGCCGAGCACTTTTGCAGCTTCCTGCATGATGGACAGATCAGAGTCGCTGCCCATTACGATACCCACCAGTGGTCTTGCGCTGTTTAAGCTCTTTTTTCTATTTCCTTGAGCCATTGTTTTGCCTCAGGGTTATGGGGGTTAATGGCAAGTGACCTCTTGAAATATTTTATCGCATGCGTAAACCATCCTCCCTCATAACAGCTCGTACCTGCTACCAGGTAGATGCTTTCTGGCTGGGGATAGAGGGAAGCAATGATTTTTTTTGAGCTATTTTTACCCAGGGCTATATCAATAAGCTTTTTATTCTCCAGGATAAACCTTGCCAGCAATCCATTGGGGGCGTAATGAACCAGTGATTCCTTTAACCTTTCCCCCGCCTTTGAGAAGAGGTGATGTATACACTCCATCTCAGCTTCAAGATTTTCTGAGGCCGTATCGATTACCTTAACGTACTCTGCCAATATTTTCTCAATTTTTTCACCATCATCGGAGGTATCTATGCTCTCAGAGGTGGGGAGGTAGACTTCTAGCTGGTAGACATCTTCTTTAAGTTTCATTCCCTCATGGAAGATAGAACCCAGTGTCCAATCAAAGAGGTATTCGCTCAGGCTAATCTTATAATCGGTTTTTCTAAAGAGCTTGTGGGAGTTATCCTTTAACATCCAGAGGGGACCTTTTTTATTATCACTGCCAATCCAGAAGTCCATCCGCTCGTAGGGAATGGAATGGTTCTTCTGATAGCGTTGATAGAGTTCATCAAAAAAGATCTTCGATTCTATGAAACTATGAACCAGATTTTTGAATAATAGATCTTTTCTCTCTTCAAACCATTGGTTTTTCACGGGGTAATCCTTTTATAATGAGTGAAGTTACCTTACCTCGAGTGTGGTTTCGCAGATTGCATCGGCATCGAGGTGCCGCAGTCACCATAGGGGGAAGCCATAGTGAAAGCTAAAGGGTTGCACACGCCGCACCACCCGATGCTGCTGACTATAGCACCTATGTTCTCCTCAATGCCTTTTTACCGATATCCCTTCTATAGTGCACTCCATCCCAGTGGATCTGGGCAGTAGCCTGGTACGCCAGGTTGATTGCTCCCTCAATACTG
>CAYYOQ010000335.1:0-2750 GCA_964473235.1 uncultured Thermodesulfobacteriota bacterium
GCTAAGGCACTTGACCTTCCTTGCCGGATACTCTATCCCTCAGAGAGCGGAGATATCGAATTTCAAGAGGAGTGGGAGAAGTATGTTGAGCCATTTGTACTCACTCATGAAGATCTGCTATTTATTAAAAAACCAATTGCAGATTTCATTTTTCTAGTGCCCTTGCGTTAAAAAAGCTTGAATCTCCCCCTTGTTTATTGCAGAATAGCTGGCTGTAGCTAAACGTTCGTAAAGGAGGAATAAAAAAATGTTGGGTAATACCTATGGAAGAATTTTTAGGGTGACCACCTGCGGCGAGTCTTACGGAGATGCGATGGTAACCATTGTTGATGGCGTACCGCCGGGACTTGCCTTAACTGATGAGATGATCCAGGTGGAGCTGGATAAGCGGAGACCGGGGCAGAGTGAGCTTGATTCTCCCCGAAAAGAGACTGATCGGGTGCACATCTTCGCCGGCATGATGGATGGCTACACTACAGGCGCCCCTGTGGGCATGATTGTGTACAATGTAGACCGCCAGGATATTCACGTTAAACAATACCGGGACGTGAAATACTTAATCAGACCCGGTCACGCCGAGTATACCTTTTTTATTAAGTACGGTGAATATGCAGACTGGTGTGGTGCAGGCAGGGCAAGTGGAAGAGAAACAGTGGGCAGGGTTGCAGCAGGTGCCATTGCCAAGCACGTTCTTCAAAAAGAGGGTATTGAGGTAATCGGGTATGTGAAAGAGTGTTATGGGATAAAGGCACGGGAGATGAGCTTTGAGGAGATAAAGAAAAACTATCGCAAAAATGAGCTTAACTGTCCTGACCTGGATGCAGGAAAGAAGATGATCGCAAAGGTGCTTGAGATTAAAAATCAGGGAGATACCTGTGGTGGGATAGTGGAAGTGATGGTGAGAGGAGTTCCCGCTGGTTTAGGGGAGCCAGTCTTTGATAAGCTGAGCGCCTGCATCGCCCACGGCGTGATGAGTATTGGTGCAGTGAAAGGGGTAGAGTTTGGTGCGGGCTTTGGTGTTGCCAAGATGAAGGGTTCAGAGAATAATGATTTACCCTATCTGGACAAGAAGGGGAAGGTGCGGTTCCGTACCAACCATTGTGGTGGATTCTTAGGTGGTATAAGCAATGGGGAGGATATTGTGGTGCGCATTGCGGTAAAACCTACTCCCACAGTCTCTATTGACCAGCCTTCTATTGATATGTCCACCATGAAGGAAACTACCTTGTCGGCTATTACCCGAAGGGATGCAACCATTTTACCCCGCATCTATCCCGTTGCGGAATCAATGGTGGCGATCACCATTGTTGATCACCTGATGATGGTGAAAGGTAGTGATGGCGTGGCAACTATTGAGAATAAGTGGAAAGATCTTGCCTGGGGACGATAAACTCCTCCGAATTCCCTCATCCAGTTTCTTCTCACATCAATGATGGACTTCTTGGAAGACCAGTTAGAATCTTTGAAGAAGGCAGGCCTGTATCGCAGCCTTAGGTCACTGGAAAGTCCTCAATCAGCTATTATTATCATTAATGGTAGGAAGGTAGTACAGCTTTCATCTAATAACTACTTAGGGTTGGCTCATCACCCCCGGCTGAACGCTGCGGCGCAAGAGGCCATTGAGAAGTATGGAACGGGTGCGGGTGCGTCACGGTTAATCTGCGGGAATCTGGAATTAAATACTGTCTTAGAGCATAGCCTTGCTCGCCTTAAGAAAAAGGAGGATGCACTCCTTTTTAGTACAGGGTATATGGCTAATTGTGGCGTACTCAGTGCACTCGTAGGTGAAAGGGATGTGATTTTCAGTGATGAGTTTAATCATGCCAGCATCATTGATGGGTGCCGGATGAGTAGGGCAGAGGTAAAGGTGTATCCTCACAAAGACATGAGTGCGTTAGAAAAGTTGCTCAAGGAATCACACCACCACCCCCATCGATTGATAGTGACCGATGGGATATTCAGTATGGATGGAGACATCGCTCCTCTTCCTCAGGTGGTACCCTTGGCACAGAAGTATGGGTGCATGGTGATGGTGGATGATGCTCATGCGACGGGCGTGCTCGGTGAGCAGGGAGGAGGGACTGGGGAGTATTTTGATCTGGAAGATGAGATTGATATCTGCATGGGTACGTTAGGAAAGGCGCTGGGGGGTTTTGGGGCGTTTGTCGCGGGGAGTCATCAATTAAAGGAATTTTTGATTAACCGGGCTCGATCTTTTATTTTTACCACCGCACTTCCTCCCGCAGTCATTGCCAGCGGGATTGCCGCACTTGAGCTCTTGGAGGAAGAACCTGAAATAAGGATGAAGTTGTGGGAGAATGTTGCCTTCTTTAGAAAAGGGCTTAAGACCTTAGGTTTTACTACGGGTGAGAGCGAAACCCAGATTATTCCTCTTATAGTAGGAGATCCTGCGTTAACCATGCAGATGGGGGAACTGCTCTTTGAGGAGGGTGTATTTGTGCAAGGCATTCGTCCTCCGGCAGTCCCCCGGGGCAGCTCACGATTGAGAATAACACTTATGGCTACCCATACCCAGGGTCAGTTAGAGTTTGCACTGCGCGCACTGGAGAAGGTGGGAAAGAAACTGCATCTCATGAAGGATTCAAGGGGTTGAGGGTCCTAGGGTTCAAGTGAAAACAGAATATGAGATTGTTTTACTTCGCTCGAAATGACACTGCATCGTTTTGCAAACTATTACATGCTCTCGATAGTATATGAAGGGAGTGAGGAGTGCCTTTTTTCATAACCCC
>CAYYOQ010000336.1:0-2736 GCA_964473235.1 uncultured Thermodesulfobacteriota bacterium
CACAAATTCTATATGTTTAGTTTACTTGAGTCAAGCGGATACCCCAATTAATTAAATCAAAGTAAAAATATAACCAGGAAGTTTTATGAATGCAACTAAACATAAAACCCCACTTTCCCCAGAGCGTTCTGGGAGGGTGGGGTTTATCATTTATACGATAACTGCTCAACACTTTAAAACTATGGTGTTAGAATGGTTTTAAGAGATGTTAAAAAGATCAAAATAAACTGTAGACTCGGGATGCTCATGCTCCTCTTATTTTGTGGGTGTGATATGAGCAATAACTCTCGATATATCAGTGGCAAGGTAATTGATAGTTCCACCGGAAAACCACTTAGAGAGGTGATGGTGCAGGTAGGTTATACTTTCGGTGTGACGGGGGATGAGGGTGCCTTTTTAATCGAAAATCCCCCTCTCGGCGTCCAGCCCATTAGTGCGCACAAGAGCGGCTATCATACTTACAGTGGAACAGTTAAAATCATTAAGGTAGCTAGCATTTACCACACTATGGAGATGACCGTTGTGGATATTGCTCCTGTTCCTCCCACGAAGGTAGTGGCAGTGGCAAGTGACAGTAGAGTGGCAGTAAGTTGGGAAAGCGTTTCAGGGGCTCAAGCATATACGATCTACTGGGATATCAGCTCAGGGGTCACAAAAGAGACTGGCATTAAAATATCAGATGTTACCAGTCCCTACCTTCATCCAGAGCTTACCAATGATCTATCGTATTACTATATAGTAACTGCTGAAAACACTTATGGGGAAAGTGATGCATCACCAGAAGTGAGTGCAACACCATCAGCCTGTCCTGTAACGCTCGATGAGTGGACGTTAGATTATTTAACCATAGATTTTCCCTTCGGCCCGCTGGAAATGAAGCCTGGTGAAGGGTGTTCTTTTACCCTGGGTGTTCCTGAGTGCTGCTACTTTTTTAATCCTGTTGATGCATGTGCGGTGTGGTCAGTAACTCCGAGTGAGGGTGCGAGCATTAACCCCCTCACCGGTGCTTTTGCAGTAGATTCACTCACCCCTCACGGTACCGTATTTAACATTTGTGCGAACGTAGAGGAGGGGCGGCGTCTGCTGACGAGAGATGTCTACATCTATACCCCCGAGTCAAATCCTTTGGTGGGCTTATGGAGGGAGTATCTTCAATTATCATGTGTTGCTAGCTTGCCGGTGGTCCCAGAAGAGCCAATCAATGAGATTATCTTCTTTGCAAATGGTGAGTTTTTTGTTACCTGGCTCCCATTCGAAATATATGTAGATTACTGGGGAACCTATACTTATGATTTAGATTCTCATACACTCAATCTGAACGTGGAGAATGGGAACTACATTCCTGATGACATCGATGGAAATGGTTTATTCTTTATCAACGATAATGGACAACTGATCCTTAGTGATGTATGGCTTGGCAGTCCTTCAGACCGGAAATGTACTGGTGCGTGTGGTCACCTCCTTTCCCGAGATTGATTTATTTATCCTTGCTAACCCATAGACAGCTTTACTTGTCTCCTTTTTCTATTCCCTTTTAAATGTTCTCTCCTGTATGAGAAATTAAATTGTTAGCAGAGATTTTTTAGCTTGACAAAAGTAAACATTTTAATATATAAATAATTACCTAAATGTTCATACAACACTATCATCAGTTATCTTTTTAGTTCACTTTTACGATATGGAGTTTAGCGCACATACATAAGGTTGCTCAAAGAGTTATTAAGGCTTTGACGCAGCTTTTTTTAGTGAGATAAGAGCCCAATAAACCCCATGTACCCCGGAGAACGCAATGAGAGAACTCATTGCATTAATGATTCTACGCCCTCATTCAATTTAATCCTCTTTTTTACTCCTCTTGGGGTAAAGAAGAGGATTTTTTTGTGTGAAGCAGTAGGTAAAATGGATCGAAGGTAACGGATGATAATATTTAAATGAACTATGGGAGAAATACTATGGATTATTTGAAGAACCATAGATGCAGGGTAGTCTCAGCGGTACTTCTTTTTTCTCTCTTTACTATTTCTCATACACATGCCCAGGAATTTAAGGCAACTGGTATTGAGAATTATGGTGACATCACGGTGATGGAAGTTGAGGGAAACTACGACGCCATACGTGCTGATGGCTCTATTAATACTCTACCCAGGGAGAAAATAGCAAAGACCTTTTTTGAGACTCACCCGGATAGCTATGACTTTCTCATCATTTTTTCTAACTTTGATTTTTCTATGCCGGAAGAGGAGGTAGTTGCCTTTTACTGCGGAGTGAAAAATGAGGTGCAGGGAATCAGAATACCTCTCTTCGATAACTCTGAAAACTACGGAAGCGATGGAAAGCTTCAGGGCACTATAGACATGGGTACTATCGCAACTATCGCTTCAGATCCCCTTGATACGCACTTCTCATTTACCATGTCAACTCTCAGTCATGAATTTTTACATCGATGGGCGGCACGGGTAAAGTTTAAAAAAGCTGACGGCGGTGTAAGTGCAGGGCTCTTGGGTAGAGAGGGGAATCACTGGAGTTACCTCTTGGATACCGGTGGATCAGTTCTCTATGGGAATAGATGGAGGGATAACGGGAATGGCACTTTTACCTCACGTCCAGGAAGGAAATACTATAGCACACTTGATCTCTACCTCATGGGACTTAATGGGGCATCCGAGGTGCCTCCCATGCTCCTCATTGAGAACGCTGCTATAAATCCTGAGAAACTACCAGAAGAGGGGATTACCA
>CAYYOQ010000337.1:0-2730 GCA_964473235.1 uncultured Thermodesulfobacteriota bacterium
GCATTATCAAGGACTCCTCGCAATGACAACTTTCTTTAGTCGTTTACTATAGTACCTAAAACCCTATCACCAGGCTGACCTATTGACAAACGTTATTGAATTATCAATTCTCACACAGGTAACTCAGCAATGAAGGTCACTCACCACTATCGCTTTTTAACTATTGCATCAGTGTTCCTTTGCCTTCTCCTCCCTGGGTGTACGCTGAAGCTCAGCACTGATCTAAGTAAACTGATAGGCATCAATAACCCTCAGCAGTTAATAGGAAGCGAAGAAGCCAAACAGATCGCGACAAAAATCGGTGAGGGAATAGGAGCAAAAATGCTGGAGGGGGAACTTCTCGCTGAAGACATGGGAAAGGGATTGGGCAATGTGTTTCTCGAACCTCAAAAAGGCATTATTATTGAGGATCCTATTTCAGTTGATGTCATTGAAAAGAGTGGCACTGCACATATTACCCAGGGGAATTACAGGGAGGCTATCAACTGTTTTAAGCGGACGAATAACCTCTATACCTTAGAGTCACTCGCACTCATTCTCTTTGACCAGGGTATGACCAAGGATGCAGCTGACCTTCATCAGTACCTCATTGAGCGCAGGTGGCCCATTAGACCTCCCTACCTGGTTGCCAAAAATGTTGAACGTGAAGGGCTCGGTACCATCCACACTAAATCGTTTAAAGAGATTGATCCTCAAGTGTATAACCAAAACTACTACCGGAGAAACTATACTGTCTTTGATGCCATTCCCCACCTCAAAACCTATAGTGAGCACCACACCACCACTATCCAAGAAATGCGTAATCAATTAAAAAAGGCCCCGGTGATCATACTGGCTGATGCGTACTTCGTAGTGAACCACCACGCACAGTTTACCGAGATACTCGCATCCCTTGAGAGGGAGAAACTCACCATTGGGCTTGAACGTCGATTGCAGGAACTTAAAGATAGTAAAAGTGCCGATGACCTCGGCTACTCCTCCCTCTTTGCCTTCATTGACAAAAATAACATTCCCACCTTCACCCACGGTCCAGAAGCTGGCGGGAATACCACGGGGGCAGCTTCCACCACTGATTTCTTTGGATGGGACTCTTCTCTTTCAGAGAAGACAAAATCCCTGCTCAACAGGGGAAAACAGGTGATAATCATCATTGGACAAACCCATGCGAGTGCTGATCACCTTCCCTTCCTCATAGAGGAGGTAGCGCAGGTAAACCCTGCACTGGTCATTCAGAATCCTTTAAACCTAAGCGTAGAACAGATTCTTGAAAAAAACTCTGACCTCCCCGAACAGTTGACTGCATGGGGGCTCAGCAAAGACCGCGTCCTCACCATTGATAACGATTTTTACCTCAACACCGACATCCCCGCAGACGATCTCTTACACTATCTTAGAATGTTTAACCTTGAAGACTCGCTCAAGGTATACAAAAAAAATCACCCCCCTTACTCCTCTCCTAAAGAGCTTACATTAAAAGGGCTGCCTCCCGACAGCCCTCTCACCCCTCATTGACCCTTGCCACCTGCTACTCCAGCTCGTGTACTATTTCTTCGGCAAGCTCCCTTACCTCATCATCTTCTGCGGTCATGGCTAATATTTTTATCTTGCTCTTAATGCCTTGCTGTTCTGCAGCACTGCAGTCATTCATCTTCCCCTTGAGCGCCATGAGAGTCTTTACCACAATCCCTTGATCCTTATGGTCTATCATCAGGATCAACGTGCTCCAGTCAGTGGGAAACCCGTAGTGCTCCAGATAGTGGTCCACCGCGCTATGGAACTTACTGGTTCCATAGCTCCGAGCAATATCCCCACGGGCACTCTTCTGCGCTGCAGTTTCCTCTTTTGCCCCACTGAAGAGTTTATCAATCTCCTTGAGATAGTGCTTCTTAGCCCACTCCTCTTTTGCCGATGGCTTTTTGCGGTACTCAGGCTTATCCCTGGTGACATGATTGCTACGGTCCTTGAGCTTATCAATTTCACTCCAGCTCACCCGTTCTTCTCTCTCATCATACCGTCCCATCGTTCCACCTTTCTCACGTAAAATTATAGCATTTTCTCTACTTCACTGATGAGCTGCTCTGCTTCTTCCAAGGCATCAAAGCTTTTTTTCACCCACGCACTGCCCCAAAAAAAATTGCGGCTTTTCTGAGACGTAAGGATGGTGATATTCCCTGGAGGTTGGTGCATAGTGAGGATAAGCGCGTGGTATGCACGTGTCATCGTACTTCCTCCCTATACCTTTACCATTACCTGAGGTGGTGACCCCCAAGAACGAGACAAAAGACTGGATTTAAACCTTACGTTAAGGTATAAAGATAATA
This sequence comes from uncultured Thermodesulfobacteriota bacterium, assembly GCA_964473235.1. Classification (GTDB taxonomy): domain Bacteria; phylum Desulfobacterota; class WTBG01; order WTBG01; family WTBG01; genus CAYYOQ01. The sequence goes on from CAYYOQ010000337.1 coordinate 2,322, forward strand.
CCTTCAGTACCTGCGTAAGTAACACTTTAAAAAGATAGTGATACTCAAGCACCATGGTGGTAACACATCTTCTCCGAGGAGGTAAGATCATGACCGTTGCAGAAATTATGCGTACTATCCTGGTAACTATTACCATGGATTATACCATCGGGCACGCACGTGAAATTATGAAGAAGAAATACATACGCCATCTGCTCGTAATGGAGGGGAGCCAGCTTGTAGGCGTTATCACCGATAGGGATATACGAACTCACTTAAGCCCTCGTATTGATACTCTGAGTGAGCGTATCCAGGATAAGGCAACCCTGGAGACGAAAATTCATCACGCAATGACACGCAATCCCATCACCGTTTCCCAAGATACCACCATTGCAGGAGCAGCTAATCTTATACTGAAGTATAAAATTGG
>CAYYOQ010000338.1:0-2727 GCA_964473235.1 uncultured Thermodesulfobacteriota bacterium
GTAAACGCTCTTCATCTCGTGTAGAAAGGAATACATAGAATGAAAACACTTATTGCAGAACTACGGATTGCATTGCTTGCTACGGTATCCTTAGCGATACTTTTGTGCGGTGTGTATCCGCTGATGGTATGGATTATGGCCCAGTTATTTTTTGTCCATGAGGCCAATGGTTCGCTGGTAACTAGAAAGGGAGTAGTAATTGGTTCTAGTCTGCTTGCCCAGCGATTTGATGATGCACAATATTTTCATCCACGGCCCTCTGCCGCAGGACTGGGATATGATGCTGCCAATTCTGGTGGGAGCAATTTAGGTCCTCTTTCAAAAAACTTAATAGAGGCAGTAAAGAAGCGCGTTGTTGACTATCGTACTGAAAATGGGCTTGCTTCCGATACCTTGGTGCCTGCCGATGCGGTTACCGCTTCAGGGAGTGGACTGGACCCCCACATTACTGTCAAAAATGCCATATTACAGGCAGGTCGTGTTGCCAGAGTACGTGGCATGAGTGAGCAGATCGTGCTTGAAAACACAAAAGCACATACTGAGGGCCGTGATGTATGGATTTTGGGTGAGCCTCGGGTAAATGTCCTTATGTTGAACCTCTCACTAGATAATAGCAGGTGAGTTGTCAATGCTAGAAGATAGAGCCAGTTCATTCTTAAGAATAATTCGCCGTGCTCAGCGCGGACGGCTCAAGGTCTACCTTGGATACTGTGCTGGTGTGGGGAAGACCTATCAGATGCTGCTGGAGGGTCATCGACTCAAGACGGAGGGCATAGATGTGGTTATAGGACTTGTGGAGACCCATGGCCGTGCTGAAACTGCCAAGCTTATTGATGGATTAGAAGTCATCCCGAAACTTCGCCAAGAATATCGCGGTATTATTGTTGAAGAAATGGATGTCGATGCAATCATTGCTCGGAAACCGCAGGTTGCACTTATTGATGAAATAGCCCATACCAACATTCCCGGCAGCCGCAATCCCAAACGTTATCAGGATGTTCAGGATATTCTCGCTGCAGGAATTCATGTCATCACCACCGTGAATGTGCAACACTTGGAGAGCCTCTACGACACAGTTGAAAAAACCGTTCATGTCAAGGTGCGCGAACGAATGCCCGATACTGTTCTTGCTGAAGCAGACCAAATCGTCAATGTGGATTTAACCACCGAAGACCTCAGAAAGCGTTTGGAGGAGGGGAAAATATATCCGAAAGAGCGTATTGAGACCGCCCTTAGTAATTTCTTTATTCCGTCTAATTTGGAGCAGCTCCGGGAACTGACGTTGCGCGAACTGGCATCGCAGATTGATTTGCGAAGGCGTGAACCTATAGAAGAGGAAAGCTCCACTACTCCTGACCAGATTATGGTATGTCTGAGTTCGAAGGGTCCCAATAGTGAAATGCTGCTCCGCTATGCCTCACGGTTGGCAGGAAAGCTTAATCGGAACTGGTACGCGGTATATGCTCAAACTCCTTCTGAAGAGCCGACTATCATAGATGCCCACACACAGCGTGTTTTATCGGGCACCTTAACTCTCGCCAAGCAACTTGGGGCAATAGTCTTTACCTATAAAGGTGAAGATATTGCGGATACCCTTCTCCGTTTTGCACGTGAATATCGGGTTGGACATATTGTTATAGGCACTTCTTCTCCACTACCATTATGGAAAAAGCTCATAGGGAAAAAGAGTATTGCCGAACAGCTTCTCCAGAACGCTGATGGTATTACTATAGTTGTTCTTGATACCCAAGCCGATAGACTGGCCTCACGTAAAGCGGCTGTAGAGGTAGAAAAGGGCCCTGGTAGTATAGGGCCACCAACTCATCCCATGCAGCAGCCGACGCTGAGCAGTTTTATATCAGCCAGCAGGATTATAATTTGGAAGGAGCCTGCATTCAAAGAAGAGGTTATTAGAAATTTGGTAGATGTTGTTTCGCAAGATTATAAGGAGCTTGATCGCGAAACTATATACCATGCCGTATGGAAAAGAGAGCAGGAGAGTTCAACTTTCTTTAATGAAGGGGTAGCCTTCCCTCATGCACGGATAGAAGGTCTTGATTCACCAAAGGTCGCACTCGGTTTGACCCGCCAGGGAGTGGTTGATGTATTTACTGAGAATCCCATTCTAGGTGTTTTTCTGATCATCTCACCGGTTCAGAAGCCTGATGGCCAGATTCAGGTCTTGGCGCTTGCCAGTAAAGCCGCGCAAAGTCGGCATCTCATTCAGACTCTTAATTCAGCTTATGATGCTGAAGAAGTATTATCAATAATTAAAGATTGGGAACAGTCTTAAAAAACCTTATGCTTAAAGGGACCTACAGTTATCTCCTCCTTCCAGGTCCTCTACGGAAGTGGGGAATGAAAAGATACCTGTGATCGCCACACCTATTAAGCCTCTCAATAGTATTCTAAAACATACTTTTGAATCCATTTACATACTCTGCCGTGGGCTTTATCCTGTCTGCGATCTCAAGCAGTTTTAGGTAGGGGAAGGTATAGGTCAACTCGCTTTCATCAAGGCCGGCAAACATTCTCCACGCGGTGTCACTGGTAGAGAAGCAGGGGTCACCTGTAACAAATGTATAGCGAATGTTGAAGATGCATCCTCCCATCCCCCCGAACCCTCTGGTGAAGTCACCACCATAAGCGCGCGCACGTGTTAAAATATCGCCTTGATGCGGTGTGAGGAAGAGTAACACCAGGTCGGGATTTTCAACCTTTGCAAGA
>CAYYOQ010000339.1:0-2720 GCA_964473235.1 uncultured Thermodesulfobacteriota bacterium
GGAGTTAAAAGAAGTTTTGGATGAGAATAAACTGGCGAGGTTAGGTTAGGAGGGTGAAACTCTACTTTTTATGCAAGACTGTCTGTAACAGCTTTTTCCCCTCAACGGAATAAAAAAGGAGTTATCTCAATGATAACTCCTTTTTTACAACTTGACCAAAAGGATAGAGAATTCTTACCTAAGTGTTGACTCTATTAAAAAAAGGATATCACCACTTATAGATAATAGAACAATGGAAACGATTGTCGGTGCCGGTACTCCTTTCTTCATACTGGGTTTCCCAATGGCTATACTCAAACCCAATATCCACCGGGGGAATGAGTGAATATACTACGTTGCCAAAGTAAAAGCTATTCATACTCCTCATGCCAGCGCTGAGGTCCTTGTTCTCTGGATCATCTATGCCAAATCCCATACGGTATTTCCACTTGTCGCTGTGGAGGTAGCTCACCTGCATCCATCCTCCCACTGATTTAATTACCTCGTGAGTTGATGAATTTACACCTTGCAGAATTCCCCCGAAATAGTCATCAAGGTTGTAACCAACAAATGCTTCCCCCTTAACTGCAATCTTAGTGGTGATGGGAATCTCCAGGTCTCCGTTAACAGACCAGCTCTTTACCCGCTCCTGCTCTGTTCCAGGGAAAACGGGGTGTAATTCCCAATCAATTTCTTCCTCTCCATAGTGACCGGATACGCCGATGATAGTTGGATTTTTCTCTGTTAAAATCTTTGTGGCAAGAGCAAGACGTCCCTGTACGGTGGGAAATCCTGCGTCTTCCCCGTCGTTTTGAATATCTAAATCCAGGTCTTCATTGATTGTTCCTGAGGTTCTCGCAATAGCGAAGGCAGAGATAAGCTTATTAGTCTCATTAAAAGGATATACATACGTTGCGCGCAACTGGGGACGCCGATAGCCAATATTGCCTACAGACCATCCCACGGTATAGTTTAAGGTATCTGGAAAGAGGGGTGAGATGAGGTCGCTGGTCTGACCGGCAATCAGACTGAAATTCCCTCTCTTAAGTTCCATGAAAGCATGCCGCAACAGGGGCTCTGGTTTATTCTCGTGCTGAACAGTTCCATCTCCATAGAAGTCAAATTCAATTCTCCCCCATGCCTTCCAGTCATATATCTCTGGAGCCATGATATCGAGTCCCAACCGGGTCTGCCGTGCGGTCATATTAAACTCATTGTCATCTTTGTGTGCAGCTTCATTGGGAATAAACAAAACGAAGTTACCGTAGTTAGTTCTGCTGTCGTCATAGGCAGCATCCAGTTTGATGTACCCGTAGGGTTTAAATTTGAATGAACTTATTACGTTAGAGGACGCTTTCTCCACCTTCTGGGAAATTTGCTCCACCTTTGCCTTTTCCTCTTCTCTTTGCTGCTGCTGTTGCGTGAGCATTTCTTTTAATTCATTGAGTTCTTTTTCCAAAGTGCTGATCCTCTTGTTAAGTTGATCCACCTCTGATTCAGCTATAGCTGGCATAACCAGAAGTGAGAGGCACATCACACACGCTGCTGATGATAACAAAAGCTTTTTAAGCATGTTCCTTCTCCCTTATTCAGGTTAATTGCTTATTGAGCGGCTGCCAGCTTAACGGTAATCGTGTATTTATAGGGGGGTTCTCTATCAGAAAATACGCCAGAGAAAATGAATGCCCATCCGATTCCGCCCAGAGTATTGTCGATAGCGGTGCTGGAACTGATGGTGGTGGGCGTTGCACCCACATTGGTTAGTAGAGCAGGATTTGCAGGCAATCCATAGATCAACATGGTCACCATGTCTTGGTAGGTATCTTCTTTCTTTAAACTCACGGTGAGCGTTCCCGGTGAGAGGCATAACACCATGGTGAGGTCTGTACTACCATTGCCATATATGAGTGCGGTGGACGTGGTGCCGAGGGTGAGAGGGATAAAGCCTCCAAAATCTGTTACCTGAGAAGCCATCCCTAGGTTTAGTGGGGCTATCAGGATAAAAAAAAGAATTGAAAAAAATGCTATTGCTTTTGTGTTCCTTTTCTTTCTCCTTAATTCATCCATATCATCCCTCCTCAAAATATTTATTAATTATTAACTTTGTAAATTTATAGTGTAGTAACAGATTGTTATAAATTTGTAAAGTTTTTTTTAAATTTTCTTGTTTTTATGCCTAGATTGAATCTGTTATTTAACAACCATTTTTAATTCATGGTAGATGATATAAGAGATAAAAAAGTAGGTTTGGTTTTTTCTTCAGGCTTTATTGGTTTCTTTGCCCACGCGGGGTGTTTAAAGGCTATCGAAGAATTTGGCATTAAACCTATTGGCTATGCCGGCGCCAGTTCAGGAGCGATCGTAGCAGCATGTGCTTCAGCAGGCATGAGTGCTCAAGCTATTATTAGTCTTTTATTTGAGAAGACTTCTAGGACCCTGAACCCTGGTATAAAACTATAGGGGCGTTAGCTAAGCTTTTTAAAGGATGGCCTGGTTACCTTGAGGGAAAAAGTTTTAAGCATTTGCTTATAGATATATTACCCATTAAGAGTTTTGAGGAGCTTAAAACCCCCTGCGTAATCGTTGCCAGCAATCATACCAAAAAAAGAAAAGAGGTATTTACTTCCGGCAGTCTTCCAGATGCAGTGCAGGCATCAGGGACCATCCCCTGGATATTCAAAACAAAAAAGATTGATGAGGATTTTTTTAGATGGCGGGCTCGTTGATAAGGCACCTGTTGA
>CAYYOQ010000340.1:0-2718 GCA_964473235.1 uncultured Thermodesulfobacteriota bacterium
TCTGTATTATAAATACAATTACTATACCATCTGTGCTTTAAGGTACAATAAAAAACATCTGCTTCTTTAATCACTTATTAAATTTCCTGATAAATATTCATTATTTTTCAAATAATTAATTACAGATTATCCTACTCTTATCATCTTCACTTTTGCTTGGCATTCAATTTGCTCATTAGGGAATCGAATCAAAATAATTATTTCTATCCTCTTGAAAATAATTTTCAGTCGAACCTAAAAATATATAAAAGCATATAATTTCTCAATCCTATACCAGCTAATTTTTTACCTCACTTCGTGGGAGGAGTTATGTCAGTGACAAAGATTCTCCTTGTGGATACCGAGAAAAATGTTCTTCTCGCTTATAAAAACGTTCTCGAGGAAGAAGGCTATCAAGTAGAAATCGCCTCCAGCGAGGAAGAGTCACTAGAAAAACTCTCCCCAAAAAGCGCTTCAGTAGTAATTACAGAAAGTTATTTAAAGAACAAAAGTACCACTAACTTAATCAAAAAAATCAAGCACCTCTATCCTGAAATGTATATCATCATGATATCTGCCATTATGTTGAAGCCTGATTCCTACGAAGAGGTAATCAAAGCCGGTGTGGATGACTACTTTTCCAAACCATTTTCTACCAGAAATCTTTTAATCACTATTAAGAAAGGATTAAAACGAAGGTTACTTGTATTGAGAAATGTACAGTTTGAGGAAAGGCTAAAATATATTGAGTACCTTATATCTACCGATCCCTACTATAGTAACTCTGGAAAGATAATCTGTAATACCCTCTACTTTCAAAAGAAGCTGCGTGAAGAGATTATGCGCGCTGAACGATATAAAAGCCACTTCTCGCTGCTTCTCTTCGAGATTGACCCCTCAGATAATGGGCATAAGCACCTGGAGCTGGCAAAAAAGCAAAAAATTTCCAAAGAAGTTTCCCGTATTCTCTTGGAAAATACCCGTCAAACTGATATCATTACCCAGTATAATGGTAGTTTTGCCTTAATTTTGCTTGAAACCCCCTATAGCAGGGCTAAGCTGCTTACTGAAAGGCTGCAAGAGCAAATTGTCGCCACCCCTGGGTTGGAAGATAAATCTGAGGATACACAGCTATTGAGAAATTTAAGGTTTGACTTTATCTCCTACCCTGAACACTCTGAACTTATCAGTAAGTGGGTAAGTGAAGCTGAAAAGAAAAGAAGTAACTAACGGCAGAACGAAAACCCTCACACATTACATCGGCTGTCATTTCGAAGGAGCAAAGCGACTGAGAAATCTCATGCAAATTTAGAGATTTCTCCTTTCAGTCGAAATGACAATAGGGCTAAAACAGGGGTTTTCGTTCAGACACTAACGAGCGTAAGGCACCTAAGGCAATGGTAGAAGAAGAAAAGAGTATATCCGTTATTGATTATCTAGAGGTTGCCTGGCGGCGGAGATGGTACATTATCATCCCCTTCACTTTGGTAATGACCATTACTTTTACACTCTGTGTCATGCTTCCTAAAATTTATAAGGCGAGCACCACCATCCTTATAATCCCCCAGGGAGTACCTGACTCCTTTGTTAAGTCTACAGTGACCATGAATCCCAGTGCATATTTGAACGTAATTTCCCAAGAGATAATGAGCAGAACCCATCTAGAAAAAGTAATCAATGAACTTTCTCTCTTTCCTAAAATGATTGAAAAAACACCAATGGAAAACATCATTGCTTTGATGCGGGCATGCATAGAAATTGATGTGCACTCAAGCGAGGATAGAGGAGTGTCTTCATTCACCATATCTTACCTTGACAAAGATCCTCAAACAGTTGCTTCTACTGCTAATCGCCTTGCTTCACTTTTTATCGAGGAAAATCTAAAAAGCCGAGAACAGCAGGCAAATAAAACCACAAAATTTATCTCGGAAGAATTAAAAAATCTCAGTGTAGTTCTTGAGGGGCAAGAGAAAAAAATAAGTGAATTTAAGCAGCAACATCTGGGAAGTCTCCCTGACCAGCGTGAGCCAAATTTAAGGATGATGGATCAACTCATCCTTCAAAGGCAGAGGATTATTGATGAACTCAACGATGCTGAAAATCGAAAAATTCTACTCCAGCAGTTTGCTCAATCTGGTGGGACCCCCCCTCCCACCAGTAACGACCAAAGGAGTGTTCCTGCCGGCTCACTTCCCGCAAGGATAGCTGATATTAAAAGAAGACTTACCCAGCTTCAAAATAAATACACCGATAGCCACCCCGATGTGATCGCGGCAAAATCAGAGCTGGAAAAACTTATGGCACAGACACACACTTCCGACGACAATGAGGCTCACGAGAAAATCACTTCCCTTCCCGAAACTGAAACTGACCGTCAAGTACTTGGCCTCAACCTGGCAATAAAAACCTTGAAAAATGAAGATGCCATGATCAAGGCAAAGATTGACGAATATCAAACAAAGGTTGAAATGGCTCCCAAACTTGAACAACAACTCTCCTTGCTCACCCGTGACTATGAAAATACTAAAAAAGCCTATGATGACCTTACGGAAAAACGCATGGCAGCGGAGCAGGCTGAAAAAATGGAAATTAACCAGCAGGGAGAACAGTTTAAAGTGCTTGATCTCGCACAGGTGCCCATCAAGCCTTTTAAGCCTAATCGAATAAAGATTTTATTGATGGGGTTTTTGATCGCCCTGGGATTGAGCGGTGGACTGGTGCTGCTGGTAGAACAACTTG
>CAYYOQ010000341.1:0-2716 GCA_964473235.1 uncultured Thermodesulfobacteriota bacterium
CTTCTTTTTTGTTTCACTGGTCTCTCAAAAGGATTTTTTCTACAAGAACTAATTACGTTAAACCGCCAGCTCTGCTGGTGCGATCCTAATAGGCTCTGCCGGTCAACAGTGATAAAATCTCCTTCCCGAGGGCCCCAAGGGGTAGGTCGGGAAGGAGAAAGAAATGAGAGATTGGCAAAGTTTATCACACGTGAAATGGGAATGCAAATATCATGTGGTATGGGTACCTAAGTATCGTCACAAAGTATTGTATGGCAAAGTTCGGGAGAGGGTTGGGGAGATTATACGGGAGTTGTGTCGGCAGCGTGATCTTGAAATCATAGAGGGTCATGCTATGCCTGATCACCTACATGCATGTATAAGTATACCTCCAAGATACAGCGTAGCAAATGCAATTGGTTTTTTGAAAGGGAAAAGTGCAATTCGATTACATCGTGAATTTGGAAGGAGAGGAAATGGGATGCATTTTTGGATACGAGGGTACAATGTGAACACCGTAGGATTGAATGAGGAGCAAATTCGTAGATATATCCGTGAGCAAGAAAATCTTGAAAAGCAACAGATGGAATTGAAATTCGAATAGACCTATGGCCCCTTTTAGGGGCCCTCCTCAAACCACCACCTCTGGTGGTGGTAGTTGACTACTAATGAAGAAAAGATATGGATATAAAAAGAAAAGAGATTTTTCTATTTTCTAACAAGATATTAATTACATTAGGAGTTCTTACTATTATCTTTTTTCTTGGGTTGTACTTTCCTTTCTATATTCTTCCATTTTCCGTTAATGTTGGTTTTACTCAACCATCACTACCCAAGGCTGCTATTGTTGACCAAGGGAGCCTTGCTCCTACAGCAGGCCCTAATCCAGTTTTTGTTAAGAAAGCCACTGCCATCTTAAAAGAAGCAGGATTCAGTGTAGACTATTACCCGGGTGAAGAGGTCACTGTCGAATTTTACAGAAACCTTCCAACCTATGGTTACGATTTTATAATTGGGAGAACGCATTCTGCTATGTATAATCCCAACAAGTCTAAAAATTTAGATTCGACATCTGACTCTCCCAAGGAGAGTTACCTATGTATATTCACCAACGAACCTGTTAACGAAAAAAAGGTTGAAAAATATCTCTTTGATGTAGTAAATGAGCGACTGATAGGTAGTTTCTATAAGAAAGGGGACGAAAAGAGAGGGGATCTTTATTTTGGGATAACTCCGTGCTTTGTGATGCTAAGTATGCGTTGGAAGTTTGATGATACCACGGTCATCATGATGGGATGTGATGGACTAAAAAAAGAAAGAATGGCAGAAGCATACATCAAAAAAGGCTGCAAAGTCTACATAAGTTGGAGCGGACTTGTATCATCGGACTACTCAGACCAAGCAACGATATGCTTACTTCAACACTTACTCCGAGAAAGACTACCAGTGAAGAAAGCTGTGACAGAGACAATGGGAGAAGTGGGTCCAGACCCCAAATACAAAAGTGTAATGCGATTTTATCCAATCGAAGCGGAAGATGGCATCCTTTAAAAAACAAAAACTTAATATAGACATATATCTGACATATCTGACTAGTGCGATGCGGACGATAGTTGGTTCGAAAGGGCAAAATCTTAATTATAAGGCAGGCTTTGGCTCTCCCTTTTTTATTTTATATGTATAGATATTGTGGTACAAATTCTGTCCCCAAACTTGTAACATAACTACCTTGATGGCCAGTGGTTAGGATCAGAAATATTTTTCAATATTACATCATCAATCATATAACCCATCCATAATCCTTCCATCCCTCCATTGCTTTATATTTTCCCTAACACATCATCCTCAGTGCATAATTATATATCCCTTTGCGTCAAGCGCTCAGTGGGTGTTCTTGTTTATAGATTCGGAAGCATTGACATTGAAAATGATAAGAGTATAATAATTATAATATAGACCATTAGTATGAGAGCTTATTAAATAAAGGAGTGCTTGATAATGAAAGACAAAGAGGAGACAAGGCTTATAGGTACCGTTATTGCAGCTTTGTTAATAGGAGCGGGACTGGGTGTGCTTTTTGCTCCACAATCTGGTCGGAGAACCAGAAAGGATATTGAGAGATTGGGGAGAAGAACCAAGGATATGATTTGGAATTTTCAAGAGAGTCTGAAGGAAAGTATTGATGATCTTATAGAAGACATTGCTGAGGTAACCCGTGAAAGTCTGGAAAAAGGTAAAGAGATAACCGAGGAGAAAAAGAAAAAGATACTCGAAATGATTGAGTCAGGAGAAAGGTTTTTATCTGCCCAAAAAGATAGTCTGGAAAGACTTTTAAAATAAACGCAATATTGAAGCTGTTATCTCAGATTTTTATTTGTGTTTTTTTTATCTCTTTATTCTCTTCTTTTGACTTCTTATATTATCCCCTAATATGTTCCCACCTCATCATTTATTTATTTTCTATACTGAAAATAAATAAATCACATATCAGCCAAAGGCAATATAACGCTGCACCTTTCCCCAACCAAAACCTTTATAAATAAGCACTGCTATATGTATCAGTTATGCCTGATATGCCTTGATATACAGGCTTAAAAGAGGTGATATCCATTGAAAAGAAGAGAGGCATCCTGAACAGCATCCGCTATTTCTTAGCCCCGAAAGACTTATTCGAGACTATTCAAAAGTTAGAGGAAGAGCTGAAGGAATTTAAGGTAGAAAAAGAAACTGAAATAAG
>CAYYOQ010000342.1:0-2680 GCA_964473235.1 uncultured Thermodesulfobacteriota bacterium
CTCCCGCGTATAGGCTCTCGGAGAATAGCTAACGGTAATACTTTTTTCATCGAGGTTCACTGAATAGTCAATACCCTCAAATTTTCTTAACTCATTTTCTAAAGTTCTCGCACACCCTCGACAGGTCATATTTATAATCTCTAAGGTTTCACGTATTTTCTCTTTACTATCTATCATATAGTACTACCTCAACCAGTTAACAATAGTACCAAGTAATAAAATCCCTATTTTCTCATCCCGTGTTTATATACAGTGGTAATGAGTTCCTCAATCTTTTCCCCTGCCTTACCCTTTAAGATAGCCTCGCTGACGCAACTCTCCACATGCCGCTTCATAATTATTCTGGCTACCCCATCGAGCGCATTCTTTGCCGCAGCGATCTGATTGATTATGTCAATACAATACTTCTCACTTTCAACCATCTTTGCGACACCTCTCACCTGACCTTCTATTCTCTTTAACCTCCTTAAAGATTCTGCCTTTACCCTTTCACTAATCATTACCTTTCTCCTCCCTTGCATACCCTACATACTATACCCCTGTAGGGTATATATACAATTAAAAAATATTTGTCAAATATATATTACAGTGACCTAGAAATCCTTTCATTACATTCTAACCCTTTCCCCAGTAAAAAATTGCGTTATTTAAATAAAACCATATTATTACGACATCAACATCTCACATGTACTTATGCCTCTCTAATAAAAACATACACCAGAGTCTAAAGATATAAAACCTCTTCCTTAACTTACTACCCTCGTTTTTAGTCTTCGTTTAAACCTAACGATAAGTTTCATGAAATACCCCATAGGGCAGATGAGTCGACAATAAGAGCGCCCTCCCACAAGAGGAACGCCTATCACAAAGTAGAAGAACTCTGCAGTAAAAAAGTAGACATATTTCTGAATAGAACGAATGGGCACAACCATTCCTGGATAAATCATAATAACTATCAGGGCACATGCCATCAGGGTAAAAAGAAATGGTGGAATAAAGTTTTTAGCCCATGCAAAGCGTGTGGGATAGATAGTGAAAACCCTTCCATACGTTTCTGAGAAGAAAGCTCCATGGGGATATACATATCCGCAAAATCCCTTCATGCCCCACTTATAGGTGAGAAGCGGGGCGAGGAAAAAGCCAACCAGGAGACTTATCATAAACGCTTCTTTAGGAGTTGCTGGATCAAATGCCTGTAAAGAGTGAGGCCAAGGATAAAGTACACATGTCCAGCTCCAATCATTAAACAGAGTAGGGAACAAAAGGATAACTGAGAAGTGGCAAAGAGAAAGAATGAAAAGTCTTTTTCTCCGTGCAGGGTGTCTCACCAAGTGATAGAGCACCATGCCTGCCATGATCATCTCAATGAGCAATAGGCTGGTCCAAAAAGAGGCATTTGCCCAACTCAGCTTTTGGTGTCCAACAGCAGGAGTAAACTCGAAAACAATCTTCATAAATTCGAAACTAAAAGCAAGAAAGAATAAAAACCAAAGAAAAAATTTCAAGTAAGTTTTAAATTTTTTCATTTCAAACTCCCGCAGAATTTTTATATGAAAAATTTTTTTGTTCGATCAAGAGAGAAATCAGAATGTCTGTTAAATTAAATACCACAATATATTGAGTCCATCTTTTTGGACTGTGGATAATCTGCTACTTCAAAGCGCAATTTGATAATCTTCAATATATAAATATATATACGATTGCACAAATAATTGTTTTTATTTAATTTATTTAGTGGTCAAGATTTGAGCAAACTGCTAAAAATTAAAATATTATCATGAGTTTAATTCATTAGTAATAGAGTTATCCACAGGCTATTAACAAAATCTGTGGAAGAGCTCACCTAAAATCACTCCTACCTTTTAATAAAGATAAAGATTCTTTACCATGACCACCAGAAAAATGAAAGGAAGAGCTAAAGATTTAAAACAATTCTAAAGAATTTTATCAACTTTTTTTCTAGTAGTGTCGATACATCTATTAAAATAAATTTTTATTAATAGCCAAAAGGTATCTACCCTTTCCTCTATAAGTTATTTCCATTCACCTGATGCTGAGAAAATAGAAATGAAAGAGAGAAGAAGATTCACCAGGCATAGAACACTATTGAAAGCTCAGTATTTTCTGAAAGATAAAAAAGCAGTTTGGGGGAAATGTACCATCGCTGATGTCTGTCAAAAAGGAATGGGAATTATTTTCCTAACAAGTGAAAAGATTGAGGTAGGTTCAGCCATGCTCCTCGAGATACCCCTTCACAGATCTATCGAATCTGTACATATTGTGGGAGTGTTAAAGTGGATGAAGCCAAGTGGCAATGACTTCATTGGCGGTATTGAATCAACTGAGCTGTTATCCGATCTCAAATTATACTATAGTCCTTTAGAAAAATAAGTATAAAGAAAGTAATTTTATAAATCATCACTCACACCTTTCACTTCTCTATTACAAACTTTTCAAACTAATACCAGCCCCTCCTCATAAAAATTAAACTATTTAGTGAATGAAGGTAATTCTATAGATAAATAGCTACTTGACTGCTATTTTTAAAGGGTGTATAAAGGATTTCACCACGAAATCTTTAAAAAGTTGTAACAACACAGTGCGCCTGTAGCTCAGCTGGATAGAGCAACGGACTTCTAATCCGTAGGTCGTGGGTTCGAATCCCGCCAGGCGTGCCAGA
>CAYYOQ010000343.1:0-2663 GCA_964473235.1 uncultured Thermodesulfobacteriota bacterium
AATGACGAAGGATGAGTGCAACACAGCAGATGGACGTTTTTCAACAGCCTCCTAGGTATTTTGAAGAGGGGCTCAACACCCTGGAAGCCTTAGTAAGGCTAAAGACTACTGTAGTGATGTGCGCTGAGAAGCTACCCTGGAAATGCCACAGGAGGTTTATCGCACAACAACTCGAGAAGCGAGGATGCAAGGTAATTCACCTCATTGATAAAGGGGTGGTGTGGGAGCTCAAAGGTTAGTCATGATACATTATCCGTGTGATTCCCGCCAACAGTTTCGGTAAGGGACTCTCTACCTTTTGATTGTGCATGCTATACAAAAAATGGTATGGAGAATGAGGTAAATCCATTTGACATTGGTCTGACAACTTCATACAATTGCACCAAAGAATTTAGAACCAGTAGAGGCATGTATGGTAAAACCTTTAAAAACAGTTGTTTCTCATGAAGGGTTTTTAAAAATAGTCCAGAAACAGACAGTTGAGATATTAAAAATCTGTTCCTATCTCAAGGAGCAGGGAAACAAGGATGATGTATTTACCAAGAGGTTCTACGGGAATTTAACCGCTCAGTCAAGGATCCTGGAAGATTTTCTCGATGATTACGGGGCTCAAAATAATTTAACCTGGATTTATTTCAGAGAGCTCATGGCGTCTGCCCGATACATGGGATTTTCTTCCTACACGCTCAATCATATCATCACCCGCTACGCCCTCTACGAGCTTGAAGACGAAAATAAGAAAAGTTTCTTAAAGCAAACAAAAACCGTACAGCACCTCTTGAACACTACCATCAGGAAAATCTTTGAATCTGTTTCGAATGAAGCAGTAGTATTGGGTTTAGCATTTCCCTCGGAGAAGCTCAGTGAAGATGATTTCTTAGATGTCGTTTCAGACAAGATGCTCCCTCATAATATTATTGAGGGATTTTCCGTCAAAGAAGAAGAGAATGTGGTAAAAATTGCATCTGATTACTTAAACATTCTCAAAGATTATGAGGACCTCAAATTCGATCAGAAGTATAGTGTGGATGAGATAGAAGCAATGATCCCAGACTCCGTCAGTGAAGAAAAGCTGCGAAATTTTGAGCTAAGCATACACAATCTCCAATCAGTCTATGACACCTATATTCAGAACACCACCATAGAAACCGAAAACAGCAAGCTCAATAGCATGAGGGGGTATATCTCGGTTGCACTTCACCTCGCTGAAATTGCAACCACCCTCACCCACTTCTACGAGAGACATGAGGGTGAAATAAGCCATGAGGTTGCCCGAAAGAAAATCGAAGCGATTATTAATAAAGAGAAGATTTTAGATTTCATTGCTAACTACTGTCTCTTTCACTGCTATCGCTACCTTGAACGGGGCCATGAGCTCGCACAAGAATTCCTGCAACGCTATGTGGTGATGGCATCGATAGAAGTGCCCATCCCTACCTATATGGGATTCCACGTACGACCAGCCTCTCTGGTGGTAAAAATAGTCAAGCACTATGGTTCCGAGGTGAAGATGCAGCTCGATGAAGAAGTGTATGATGCCAGCAGTCCCCTTGACATTTTCAGGGCGAACGAGAAAATAAGCGCTAAGAAAAGACAGTTGATGCTCCAAGAGATTAAAAGCTTTGACCAGGGTAAGGCGATAACCTGTGAAGAGGTCAAATCTATCATTCTGGGAGAACTGGAGAGACTGAGTAAAGAAGGGAAACTATATGCCTACGAAAAGCTAGTTCCAGATGACCTGACCTGCAGGATTGAAGACCCCTCTATCAGACCTCAGGAAATGAAGCCACGGATTGCGGAAGAGATAAAACGGCTAATGGCAGCAGGGAAAATTGATATAAAGCTTCCAATTAATGTTACTTTCAAAGGGGATAGGAGGGCATTAAGGGATATTGAAACATTAGCCAAGGCAAACTATGGAGAGGATGAAAAAGGTAATAATATCGATTTACCACCCGAACTGGAATATCTGAGGAAATAATTTCTTTTCACTCGATACAGAGGAAGGGAGGATGAATATTATTCAAAGAATCTTCTGCTATATTTAAAACATATTTAGCATAATCAAGCGATTTATGCCTGCTACCACCATTATATGAACTTAAACCACCCCTAATACCGTGCTTATCTACATAATATTTAAGAATATTTGATCCTATTTCAATATTTCGGTAGGGGTTAAATAATTCTTCCTCGGGATAGTGCCATAAACTGGGTAGTATCTGGGTTAACCCGATAGCCCCTCTGTTACTCACGGCTACATGATTGGCACCAGACTCAGCTACTATGAGAGCGGTGAGCAATTCCGGGGTAACGGGATGCTCACTACACTCATAAATCTTCAATGCATATCTAAATGCAGTTCCCTCATCCAGCCGGGGATTATATTTCCTAAGTAAACTCGCTGACTTGCGTAAGGTAGTAAATAGCTCCTCTCTCATTTTAATCTCTGTATCAACTTTAACCTTAAGGTCTGCGATCTCTTGGTGAACGGCTTTTATAGCCATGGAATTCACAAAGAAAATGAAAAGAGAGAGGATAATTATCACAGAATTGAGCAGGAGCATGATCCCTGCTAATTCCTTCAGTGTCTTCTTTTCAAAGATATATTGAAACATGGCTCAATCAACCCCCTTTTTGATGATATAGTCTTTGTGGCTAAT
>CAYYOQ010000344.1:0-2663 GCA_964473235.1 uncultured Thermodesulfobacteriota bacterium
GGGGATCTGAGTCACCAACCAATTATCTCAGATCTCCTTGCTCATGCTAAATCTCAATCGCATCAACTGAGATAATGTGAGGCAGTTTCTGCATCTGCCCCACAACCTCACTGGACACCAGTCCATCGGTGCTCATAAGCAGTAACGATTTTCCCTCCACCTTTTCCCGTCCAAACTGCATCCGGGAGATATTAATACCATGAGAACCAAGACAGCTACCGACATTGCCAATGACGCCGGGACGGTCATGGGTGTGCAGCAAGAGCATGTACTTATCGGGCACTGCCTCTATCCTGAACTGATCAACCTGCACAATCCAGGGATCACTTTTACCGAAAATGGTACCCGCCACTACCTTCTCCTCTTTGTTGGTCTTTACCTTAAGCGTAATCAGGCTGATAAAATCTTCCCCCTTACTGGTGGTAGACTCGATGACCTTAATCCCCCTCTCCTTTGCCACTATCGGCGCATTGACATAGTTCACATCCTCTTTGAGAATGGGAAAGAGCAATCCTTTAAGCAGCGATACGGTAATGGGTGCTACATTCAATGATGCCACCTCACCACTGTACTCAATCAACACTTCTTTCAAACCGCCTGAGATCACCTGTGCCTGAAAACTTCCCAACCGCTCAGCCAGGGTGAGATACGGTTTTATGGTTGCCAAGGTCTCCTTATCCACCGAAGGGAAATTGGCAGCATTCATGATGGTTCCATGCACCAGGTAGTCAACCATTTGTTCGGCAATGGCGAGCGCCACATTCTCCTGAGCCTCTTCAGTGGAGGCACCCAAGTGAGGGGTGCAGATCACCTCCTCGAGCTCAAGCAGGGGGTTATCAGGATCGGGTGGCTCTTTTTCAAAGACATCGAGCGCCGCCCCCGCCACCTTACCCTCCTTAATGGCATCATATAAATCCTTCTCATTGACAATACCACCCCGGGCACAATTGATCACAAACACACCTTTTTTCATCTTTGAGAAGGCATCTTTATTAATCAAATAGGTGGTCTCTGTACTCTTGGGAACATGGATGGTAATATAATCAGACCGCTTCAAAATCTCATCGAGGCTCACCAGTTCCACCTTCAACTGCGCAGCCCTCTCTGGCGACAGATACGGATCATAGGCAATCACGTTCATCTTGAGTCCCCGTGCCCTATCCGCCACCACACTCCCAATTTGTCCCAGTCCTACCACACCTAAGGTCTTGTTATAGATCTCTGCACCCATGAATTTATTCTTTTCCCACTTTTTACCTTTCATCGAGGCAGTAGCCTGGGGAATCCTACGAGAGAGCGCCAGCATCATGGAAAGGGCATGCTCAGCGGTGGTGATGGTATTGCCGCCCGGGGTATTCATTACCACAATGCCTTTCTTGCTGGCTGCCTTCACATCAATATTATCCAAGCCACTGCCCGCACGTCCTACTACCTTGAGCTTACCGGGATGCTCAAGGATTTCGGCGGTCACCTTGGTGGCGCTCCGCACCACCAGACCATCATATCCCCCGATGGTGGCCTTGAGCTCTTCCGGGGAAAGCTTGGTTTTCACCTCCACCTCAATCCCCCCCGCTTTTTTGAATATCTCAACTCCTTTGTCAGACAGTGTATCACTCACCAACACCTTTATCATGACCACCTCTCCCTCAACGCTCTGGTTAACTTAGTACCTCAAGGGCAGCTTTTACACCCTTACCCAGCTCAACCGGATGCCCCAGTTCCTTCAAGGTCAATTCCACCGCTGCCACTGCGGTGACGATATCATAAGTATCCATATAGCCAAAGTGAGCAATCCGGAAAATCTTACCCTTTGCCTGATCCTGACCGCCGGCGATGGTAATGTTGTGCTTCTCACGCAATACCTTCACCACCTTCTGACCGTCAACCCCTTGAGGTGCCACCACCGCGGTTACCGCATCGCTCGGTGAATCCGGTGCAAAGAGCTGCAGCCCCAGCGCCTTCATTGCCTCCCGGGTCGCCTTCGCCATCCGTGCCGTTCTGGCAAACACATGCTCTAACCCTTCCTCCTTGATCATTCGCAGCACCTCCCGCAACCCTATCACCAGCGAGACCGCAGGGGTATAGGCACTCTGGTTGTCCTTGATAGTCTTCAGTTCCTTTCTAAAATCAAAGTAAAACTTAGGCAAGGTAGATTTCTCAATAAACCGCCAGGCCTTATCGGTGAGCGCCGCAAAGGCAAGCCCGGGCGGAAGCATCAATGCCTTCTGAGAGCCTCCCACCACCACATCCAAATTCCACTCATCGGTGGGAAGATTAAACACCCCAATACCGGTGATGGCATCAACCACCAGGATGGTATTTTCATAATTCTTCACAATGCCTGCAATCTCCTTCACCGGATGTCTCACTCCGGTAGAAGTTTCACTTGCCTGGATGAATACCGCTTTGATAGCAGGCTCCACCTCGAGTGCCTTCTTTATCATTTCGGGATCGACTGCCCTTCCCCACTCCACATGGATAATCTTGGCATGCACACCGTACACTTTACAGATGTTTGCCCATCGCTCTCCAAACTTACCTCCCTGTACCACCAGCGCCTTATCTCCTGCGCAGAGGGTATTGGTAACTGCACCTTCCATCGCGCCGGTACCAGAGCTGGCGAAGATGAGTACCTCATTCTTTGTCTGAAAAAGGTATTTTAA
>CAYYOQ010000345.1:0-2646 GCA_964473235.1 uncultured Thermodesulfobacteriota bacterium
GAGATGGTTCGGATACAAGAGCATCTCGCGGAAGTGGACATGATGAGTAACTACCACAATCCTGGCAACTCCCCGTGCGGTGAGGGTCTCTATTTGGTGTTGTAGGGCTGCTTCCATCTCCTGGGTGACTTCTTCATCACTCTTTCTCCTGTTGCGCGCATCATCCATCCAGTAGGCAAACTTAAGATCATTCCAGGTGAATCGATCCTGATACTGCTTGCTCTGGTAGGTTTCGATAGAGAATTCACTATCATAGTTTTTATTTCTCAAGCTGTAGTCGTACCAGCCTATGGTTCCCGCAAAGCCTATACCGTCAATGCAGTATGGCTCCAGCCCCAGAAAGATAAATCCATTCCGGGTACAGAGCTGGGGGAGTATTTCATTGTATTTTACACCGCTGTGAATACCTTTTTTTAGACTTGAGGGTGAGTCGATCCAGACATCATGGTTACCGGGGACTAAGAGTTTATGGCAGGGGAGTACGGAAAAACTTTTAAGGGTTGCTTCAAAAACCTGGGTGTTAGAGGCAACATCACCGGCAATGATAAACACATCAGGTTTGAGAAGCAAAAGTTTTTCAACTAAAAAGTCTATCAGTTTTAAATTTTCCGGCGATGAATCAGCGTGCAGGTCTGAGGTAAAGGCGATCTTCATAGTAGTACCTACCCGAATTTTAGCTTACTATTTTTAACGTAATATCTTTTTTATCGCAAGGAGAAAAAAGAGATGTGGTATTTAAAGTGTGAATTATGAGTTGCAGGTAGATAATGAGAGGATGTAACGAGGGAGGATTTTACATTCCAAACTATGAACGAGCCTATAGAGAGGTCATTATATTCGTTAGCTTATTGGTTCAATGGGTATGTCTTGCCCTCATTTTTCATTGCACATTATTCATAATGAGTCCACATTCGAATGATTTTAACTGTTTTATATCGTTTTGTTACTTGATAGATGATACGATGTTGAATGTTTATTCTTCTAGAATAAGCTCCCTCTAAATCGCCGACAAGTTTCTCAAAGGTCGGGGGTGTTTGAAATGGATTCTTCTCTAGAATTTCGAGGATCGCTTTAGCCTTTATACGCAACCCAGAAAAAGAAATTTTTTTTGCATCTTTCTGCGCTTGTGTGGTATACACTAGTTTCCAAGTTACCACTTTAGCCTTTGGCTGCACTTTTTGATGGGTGTTTTTAAACCTTTTCTAATGGATTCTCTCATTCCTGGGATTGAAAGAAGATAGAGAGTTTCTTGGATAGAACGCCAGTCTTCCTCTGAAATTAAGATAGCATTGTATCTTTTCCCTGTGATCTGAATAGGTTCATGAGATTCCGCAGCTTTATCTAATAATTTAAATAATTTTGCTCTCGCTTCGCTCGCGGTAAGAGTTGTCATTTTAATCACCCCTTTGCAAAGGTACAATATTAAGTACGATAAGTCAATGGTGTTTAAATGAAATCAAAATATTTTTCTTAAACTCTTGCATAGAGCCCTGTCGCTTCACAGAACAGATACAGAAGGTGTTACTCCTCTGCTTCCCATAGATATCTAACCGGTTTTCCTCCCGTAGAGTCAAAGTAAGAAATTTTGTGGGGAACGATTTTAACCATGGTGATTTTTGATTTTGCTTCTTCGGGAAAGGGCATATTATTTGATACCATAGCTATCTCATCAAGTCGTATGATACTAAAGCCCTTTTCGAATTCTCTAGGATTCTCCTCCATGGTGATGATAAGTGCTTTGCCCCACATCTGAAGACCACGGGCGTTTTTCATATAGCCTTTCCCTACGGGGATAAATACCGCGAGGCACACCTGAGGGTTCCGCCTTATATTTTCCAGTTTGCCTCCTGGATCTGCAACGAAATACATGGTGAGACCATCATTTCTGGCATCGACCGGGGTGTTGCGGGGTTCATTCTCCCCGCAGGTGGCAAGTGCACAGGTGAAATAGTGCTCTCCGTGTTCATGCAGAAAGTCTAAAATAATTTTTTCTATTTCGAGTTTACTTTTTTCCATATGTTTCTTCCTTTGGATGTAGGGATGCAATTGGTGTATGGGTTACTAATGAAAGATAATAAATAGTTTACAGAAAGACAAATTGTCATTGCGAACGAAGTGAAGCAATCCCATATGTTGGATAACATTGAATTGTTGCATAAGTTAAGGAGAAACCCGTCTTCTCATGGAGCGGATAAAAAGCATACCTCATCTACCCACAGCTCTCCTGTAGTGCGCACATTCTCTCTACCTTCAAAAGCAAAGGCAACGCCAATGGCAGCGCCGGGATCAAATTTCACCGTGCCGTCACCCTCCCATGAGGGCTGTGAGAATGTGGACCAGGGTATATCCACCCGCTGCCAGCCGGTGACCGCTTCTTTACTGGTATTCATATTAAACTCGAAATGAGAAAGGCTATCCGAGGATTTCCCATTGTATGCGACAATGGTAGCGGGCTGCCCCACTTTCTTGGCATGTAGATAGACTGTTATACCCTTGGCAAATCGCCAATCCCGAGGTTGTGCGTACACCAGGCTGCAGGTGGCCCAACTCTCCGGAGCGATGTCATAGGATATGTGGAGTGAGGCAGTTCCACTATGAGCTATGGTCTGGTCGCGGCTGAAGGTGAGACGGTTATTCTTGCTTTCA
>CAYYOQ010000346.1:0-2618 GCA_964473235.1 uncultured Thermodesulfobacteriota bacterium
TAATGCCGGACGACGAAGCAATCTCATGAGATTACTTCGCTCCGCTCGTAATGACACTCCTTAGGTCACTTTATTAAAGTCGCCCACTATAGTAATAGAAGTATAAGGAAAAGGCGCTCAAATGTCAAACAGCTTATCTTACTAATAGTTCATTGATTGATGAGAAGATAGCTAGGGAGTGGTAAGGTACCCTCTCCACCCTTGACTTACGCGGGGGTTTTTTGAAAGAACCAGGCAACGATGCCTGTACCTAAAAGACCTAGTATCGTGCAACAATAAAACACCTCAGGCAATCCCAGAAGATCAAGAATGATGCCTGAGACAACGGGACCAACAGCGAGTCCCGCACTCATTGCTACATTGAATATGGCCATGGTTGATCCCATCCCAAATTGTTTTCCCTCTCTTAAAATCATAGCGCTTGCCGCAGGCAGTGAGAGCGCACCGAAAAAACCAAGAATGATATTGAGCAGAAGGATCTGAGAGAAATTGAGGGTGTAGGGGATGAGTGGGACGATGGAAAAGTAGAGGATACTTCCCCAGAGCACCAGCATTTTACGGTTTAATCTGTCGGCGAGTTTACCGAAGGGGAGTTGGAGCACCGCGGTGAGGAGAATACTAGAGGCTGTCACCAGACCAATCTGCGAGCCATTGAGCTTGAGGGCATTGTGGGCATAGAGAGGGAGAAAGGCCATGATACTTCCTCTACAGAAGGCGGATGCAAAACGATAAAAACAGATGCCCATCACACTTCGACTCTGAAGCATGGCAGTAAAAGGGATATCCAGCGGGGGGGCATTTTTGTGAATGCTGCTCGATCGGGGGAGGTAGATGAGCACCAAAAAAAAGGCGATAAGGCAGAGTCCTCCCATGACCATGAAATCTGCTTCTATGGTAAACAAATCCTTGGTGATACCACCGAGAATGGGACCACCGCCAAAGCCGAGAAAGAGGGCAACGGTAATGATTCCCATGTAGCTTGCCTCTTTTCCGGGGGGTGAGATGTCACCGATAAAGGCCATGGCAATGGGGAGAATCATGGCTGATGAGAACCCTTGAATGATGCGGACCAAGGTCAACGCCTGGACATTGTTGGCATAGATAAAGCCTAAGGAAGAGAGGGTATAGATGAGCAGTCCCAGCGCGATAAATCTTTTTCTCCCCATTCGATCGGAGAATTTTCCGATGAGGGGCATGAACACGATGCGTGAGAGGGAAAAGCCGGCAAAGATAGCCCCCAGCCAGAGGCCGCTTGCTCCAAGGGTTTCCGCGTAAATGGGAAGGATGGGAACGATGGTTCCTACTCCCAGCATACAGGAGAAGACCGAGATAAAGAGGACAAAAAATATTTTTCTTTTTGTCTTTAATTCATTATCCATAGGGTGAAAAGGGGGAGGTGAGCAATCGCTACCGCTGATGCCTTTTCTTTTTTTGTCTCAGTTGAGAAGAAAGGGGTGTGATAACTTTAGCTACTTCCTGATACACGTTCTTGAGAGGGATACCACGCTTTACCGCTATTTCTTTACATGCCTCGTATTCTGGTGATGCGAAGTAGGAGCCATCGGTATCTTTGAAGACTTTCACCTTAAGCCTGCCAAGGGGTGTGGTGATTTCTCTTGTTTCTCTGGGGAGCTTTATCCTGTGGGCGTAGTAATAGCGGATGCCCCCGGAGGTAGATTCTTTAAGGATGAGGCTGGAGAGCTCCTGGATTTTCTCTGGAGCGCAGATAACGCTCACCAATACCCCGGGCCGGTTCTTTTTCATCTGCAGCGGTGAGAAAGAGACATCGAGTGCCCCTCTTTTAAAAAGCTGTTCCATAAGATAATCGTAGATTTCAGGGATCATATCATCAATATTGGTTTCAAGAACTGCTACCTGGTCTGCTTCCTGGTGCTCATCGCGCTCCCCTACGATTATCCGCAGTACATTGGGCCTATCCTCGAGGTGAGCGCTGCCCACGCCATAGCCGGTGGCATGTATCTTCATGGGCGGGAAGGGACCATAGTGGGTGGAGAGGGTGGTGAGCAGTGCTGCACCGGTAGGGGTGACCAATTCCCTGGTGTGGGAGGTGCCATAGGCAGGCACTCCCTTGAGCAGTTCCATGGTGGCAGGTGCAGGGAGAGGAATGATGCCATGCTCACAGGTCGCAAAACCTGAACCAAGGGGAACGGCTGATGCATGTATCTCTCCTAGGTGCAGGTAATCGACTCCGAAAATGGTTCCCACGATGTCGATAATTGAATCCACTGCGCCTACCTCATGGAAATGAACCTCTGAAACCTTTGTATGGTGAATCTTTGCTTCTGCGTGGGCAAGCCTCTGAAATACCTTGATGCTAAGCTCTTTTACCCGCTGGTTGAAGTGGCTCTTTTCAATGAGCCGGGTAATTTCTTCAAGGTTTCGATGGTGGTGGAGGTGGGGTACCTTTACTACTACCCGGTAGCCGGTGAGGTGCATCCTCTGGGCAGGGGCAATGTGTAGGGTATAGTGGCCAAGCGGTAAACTTTTAAGCTCTCGCACCAGCAGGGTACGGGGGAGACCCAGATCGATGAGTGCGCCAAGAAACATATCCCCGCTCGTGCCAGAGAAACAATCAAGGTAGGCTATTTTCATAGGTG
>CAYYOQ010000347.1:0-2613 GCA_964473235.1 uncultured Thermodesulfobacteriota bacterium
TTCAGTAAAGTGCAGGAGACCCTCCCTACGCTGCTCGACCCCTATGAGGTTCCCACCCACATGGGCAAGGCACTAGCAAAAATCATTCCCACCATCAAGGAAGAAAAACCAGGATTACTAGAGAAAATTAAAAAGTTCGGTTCCTACTCACCCCACATCATGCTGAAAAATACTATCAGAGTGGGTTTCAACTGTGCCTTCACCATCTGAAGGTAACTCCGTTAGAAAGGTTGGGTGGGTTTCAAATCCCACCCAACCGTACCCTCTGAATGGATATGATGAGTCACCTCTCTACATAAGACTTCTATTAACACTTGGAATACAACCCGCCATGAATGGCGGGGTTTTCTAACAGAGTAAAAAATAGGTTGCTATGGGTCGCAAACTTTTAGTATAATTCACCAGCTTAATGAGTGGGTATATAAAAGATCAACATTTAAAAAAAGGAGGAAAAGATGAAGCATGGTATAAAATTGATGGGAGTAGTTTTGATGGTAGCGGTACTGCTCTTGCCAGCTTTTTCCCACGCTCAAGCAAAAAAAGGACTTATTACCTATGATACCGCATACGGTTCAACTATCGAAGTTGCCTATTGGTTAAGAGTCCTTATGGGAGAAGATCAACTGATCGATGTAAAAAAACTTGATCAAGTAATTAGCGTTAAACCCTATGACTACGTGATTATTGGCAGTTACACCAGATGGGAAAAGCCTTCCAAACTTACCTATAAATTTGTCGAGAAGTACCAGGATGATCTTGCCCAGAAAGAAGTGTGCTACTTTCTCACCTGTGGTGATAACGATGAAACCATGATCCTCAAAACCCCTGGTGGTACGCCCCACCTGATTGCAGGAAGAAATTATCTCTTTGACATCCAGGAAAAATTCCCTGCAATTAAGCCAGTAGTAATCGGCGGATTCGGTGGTCGCCAGGTTGATCCTACCCTGAATACCATAGATACCATGTTTACAAAGCTTCTGGGAAAACTGGCGAAAGAGGGCGCTCCCTGGCAGGGCCTTGATATCTGGGAATCACTGATCCCGGAGAGAGTAGAAGCCTTTGCTAATGAGGTACGGGTAAAGATTCTCGGGCTCTCCCCACGGGAAGACGCTGAAAAATACCGCGGGTACTGGAATTCACTTCAGCCTGCTTCCCTCACCGATCCTTCCAAGGTCAAATTTAAGCCAAAACCTTATACCGATCACCAAAGTAACGCTAGAGTATTTTTTACCCGCTCACGCATCAAAGGAAATCTGGATGATGCCATTGCCCTCCTGCAGCAGTGGGGTACCCAGGCCGGTATTACTTTGAAAGAGCAGAAAAAGACCTTTTTTAATGTTTATTATCATGCGGTAAAAACCTACGGCGGCAAAGAGCTCACCATTCATGTGGTTGCTTCAACCCTTTCCCAAGACCCTGGAAATGTCCATGTCTCCTTCCGCTCCTTCGATAAACCTGACCAAAGAAAGGGTATTGAAGAAGATATCACCCAGGCTGAAGCCACCCTCTGGGCAGAGGGGAGAAAGGTAGAGGGGAAATAAACCTACTACGCACTCTGTACCAAGAGTGGGTACACCAAAAACCTAACCTGGGAGCAGATCATGATATTCAAGATACTAAAATATTTCCTCTTCACCGTCATTGGGCTCATCATCCTCATCGTGGTTATTGCCACCCCCTTCATTCTCAAAGCGAGAAATGAGGGAGCGATGATGTATGAAAAATACGACAGCTACAGCCGGAAAGTTCTGACAGAAAATTTTCAACTCACCCCCTACTCTGTAAAGCAGGAGTACCAGACCGTTCACCCCTGGAAAGCGCTCAAGCTTTTCAAGATAACGATTGATAGTCAGCAGGGAGAAAGGTTTAAAAAAGTAAACACCCTGGATGCGACCATTGGCATCTTTATGAAGATGTATACCCTGCTTATCCTTCCCAACTACCGCTATAACCTCCCTATGCTTTCAGTAGATATCATCTTTATGGGAGGGAAAAGGGTATTTGTGATCGAAATCATCGACCCTGCCCGTATTAAAGACGACAACCTTGATAGCAACTATGAAAAGATGCGAGCCTGGAAGCCTAAAATAGACACTCTGGAAAAGATGAAAGTTGATATGCCCTGGGCGGAAAACGTGGTAACCGATTTCAGCATCCATAGCCGGGCCGACAGATCTCAGGATGAGCTTCTCTTTGAAATCTATAAAGCCTACCTGGATATCTACATCACCATGGCTAAAAATGCTGAGCCTTTAAGCCCCGGGCTTAGCGAAAAGGTACAGCAGGGAATGGAGTGGTATGTGGATACCCTTCTGGCAAAAGGAGGACCTGCGGTTGAGGTTTTTAAAACGCTCCTAGGGCCTGAGAAGCAGAAGGAGTATGTGCGTACGGTGATGTTCGGATTGGATTGAAATAAAATCTTCCTCAAGAAAAAACTAGAAAGGCCGATTCATCAAGGTATCTGATGAATCGGCCTTTCTAGTAATGCAAAAAATAAATGGTGTGTCTACACTGTACTCCTTACACAGCATTCATTTCGTAGATTCTTATATATAATCTCTAACCAAAGATATTTGAAATTTTTTAAGACCCTTTATGTGTGACATGGGGATT